>JBQCEK010000213.1:0-2972 GCA_051960335.1 Sphingomonas sp. | reverse complement strand
TGTTGGCATACCAGACCGCCAATGGCACACGATTATCTTCGGCAGATAATTTTGGATAGTCAGGACCAAGCTCGCGGCGGGCCGCCGCTTCGTAGTTGTCCGAGAGATAGCGAAGGAAGAGGAAGGCCAGCATGTAATCGCGGAAATCGTCCGCGTTCATCGCGCCGCGCAGCTGGTCCGCGATATTCCACAGGGTCTGTCCCAGCTTTTTATGTTCTTGTTCGGTCATGCTGCATCTGCCTGCTGGGTGTCTTCGAAGATCTCGGGATTAAAGGTGTACTGCGCGCGGAGATTGGCGAGGATGCGGCGGAATGCCTCCTTGTTCTCCGGCACCATCTCGACGGGTTCGTAGAGGGAGTAGTTGCCGTGGTTCATGATGTTGAGCAGGCGGCCATAAACAACGCCATCGGGATCGTCGTCCTCGCGCCGGATCAGCGCGGTGAACCCCTTGAACCCGTGAAAGCTCGATGTCTTTTCGAGCACCGCGCGCAGCATGTTGAAATGATAGGTATAGAGTTCACCGGTATCGGCCGCCTTTTGCAGCTCGCCCAAGATGGCGACATGGTGGAAGAATGGCGTATCGCCCGTTTCGCGGACTAGATAGCGGCCGTCAGCGGCCTTGGTCAGGAACAGCTTCCGCGCCTTCCCGAACTCGTTGCAAAGCACGTTGAAAAACAGCGGGTGATGCGTCGAAACCACGGTCTTGAGCTTGTTGTCCTCCCGCTTCAGCATCTCGGAAAGGTGGCAGGCGACCTTGATCGCATTATGCTCGTCGAGTGAGGAGATGGGGTCATCGATGTAAAGGCAGCGCACCCATTCATAAGGGTTGCCTTCCTCGGCATCGACCGCGACCTGGGCGATGGCGAGGAAGAAGCACCAGATGAAGATGTTTTCCTCGCCGCGCGAAACCTTAATGTTATCGCGCGTGACAGGAACAATATTGCCCTCGTCGTCTGTGCCCTGCTCTTCCCGCGAGAACGTCACCACCCAGTCAGTGGTATCGATACGGAAATCAAAATCGGCGTAGCGGACGAGCAGGCGGCGGATGCGGTTGTCCATTTCGAGCTGTTCCAGCCCAGAGAAGAAGCGCGAACTGGCATTCAGCCGCAGCTTGCGGTCGGTATCCCGGTCAAGGTCGTTATCCCATAAAAACAGGTCTTCGGTGAAGGCGTTGAAATAGAGCGTATCGCGGGCGTCGCCCTGCTTCCCGATGTCTTTGAACGCCATCGACAGGCGCGTCTTGCCGGTGCCGTTATACGCGTAGAGCAGGATGCATTTCTTTGTGTCGAGCACGTCGCGCAGATGCATAGCGAGCGCGGGTAAATCAGCATGGGGGGCGACTGGCGTCATGCGGACGCCTCGGCAGGCGACGGGAATAGCTGCTGCATCAGGCCGGACTTGTGGCGTCGAAGGTCAGCGAGTTTGATTTTGCTGGCCTCAGCAAGTTGCTCGAGTGACAGCAGACACTGGGCAATCCTCGCCTGCTCCGGCATAGATGGGCGGTAGATCTTGAGCGGCTCCAGCTCAGTGTAATAGAGATTTTTAACGTTCTGCCCCTCAACCACCTTCGCGAACTCGCGATGGAGGTGACGAAAATAGAATGTATAGAACAATGCGTTTTGGTCAGTCTCAAAAACGCTGATCATCTCGCCTATTGCGATTCCTCTAAGAGTCAACAGGCTACAATTACGGCCAAAGTCATCTGGCTTCTCGCCGACGCGGGGAACCAGGATTTCTCCGCCCTTACTAAATCGAAGGTTTTCAGGCGCGATGTTGGTTCTCGAAAATATCTCTGTGATCAGAGGGCCAAACTTCGTGTATAATTCGCCATATCGGACACACGGCGTCGGCGCATCCTCCTCAAGCGACCACTTGGGCGCGCTCTTACCGTAATAGAAGCTTCCGACCTCTCCGATAGTAGTCTCCCTCCACTCGCCAGCATCCCGAAATTCGGGAAAGCGCAGGCGGGGAGTGGTTTGGCCTGGGGCGGGAAAGAGCCCTTGCATCAGGCCCGTTCTATGGTCGCCGAGCGCCGCCAGCCGATCCCCCTCCGCCGCGATCAGCGTATCGAGCGATGACAGGCAATCGGCGATTTTCTGTTGTTCGTCTGGACTGGGCAGAGGGACGATAAACTTAGCGAGCGCGGCAGCCGAAAGCTCTTTGAAAGTGCTGCCTGAACCTAGATCATTCAGTGCTACACTTTGGCGAGCCAGCGATGCATACAAGAAGTAACTATCATTTTCACGCTTGGGAACTAGGCCACGACAACCTTGGTTGAATGCCATAGGCACAGTATTGATCGCCAGAAGGCCGATTGGCGCGCGGGTACTCAGAATGATTGAATTGCTAGGTAGAGTGCAAGCAGCGCTTTGTTGCAAGGCCTTTGAGGTGATCGTTCGCCTCGTCGAGGATACGTAAGGCAAAAAGGTTTTGCCCATCTCCGCAGGTGTGATCCATAGGATATCACCGTCCCAGAATTCGGGCACGTTTGTGTCTGGAGTTCCGCCGCCGAATTGGCTTGCAATCTCGCTAAGCTGATGTTGCTGCCACTCCCTCGCTTCCTGAAACTCCGGAAAGCGCAGCTTCGGCACCAGCCCTCCCGCTTGTCCGCCGTCGCCCATCACCGCTTCCACACCTTCACTGCTCATAAACGCTCAGCCCTGAAATCTCGCGGCCCTCCGCCAGCCGGTGGAGCAACGGGGTGAGCGCCTCCATCAACGCCAGTTCCTTTTGCGTCCGTGCTTTCCAACCGAGACCGAGCGGAGCCATCAGGTCGCTCAGCGCCTCGCCATCGAAAATGCGGCGGCGGATGATTTCGTCGACAAAGCCTTGCAGCGCCGTGACCTCCAGCCCGTGAGCTGTCGCAATCGCAGTCAGCTCTGCCGCCTTCTTCTCCGCCTTGAACGCCTCATATCCGGCCTTGATGTCCTTTTCCTCCAGCGGCTGATCGACCGGAAGGCCGCGAATATATT
>JBQCEK010000212.1:0-9872 GCA_051960335.1 Sphingomonas sp. | reverse complement strand
GCCCGTCGAGGATCGCCATATCATGCGCCACGCGCACCCGCGCGGCGAAGCGATCGGCCTGATCGCTCAGCCGACCGCGCGGATCGGGCATGGCGAGCACCACGGCGGCCGATGCGAGCCCGATGATGGTGATCACCACCATCAGCTCTATCAACGTGAAGCCGTGTTCGGCGGAACGCCTCGCAGACGTGAAGCCGTGTTCGGCGGAGCGCTTCATAGAGATGAAGCCGCGTTCGGCGGAACGCTTCACAGGCGCGAAGACGCGCCCTTCCGGCCGGGGGCCGGTATTGCCAGCTGCCGATATCGGCATCGACTCCCTCGCCGCCTTCCTTGCCGTCCGCGCCATCGCTCCACACGTCGGCCTCGCCATGCTGGCCGGGCGATGCGTAGAGATATGGCCGGCCCCACGGATCGTCGGGCAGCTTCTTGATGTAGCCGCCGGCCTGATACTGGGAGGCATCGGCCGAGCTTGGCGCCTTCACCAGCGCTTGCAATCCTTCGGCCGTCGTCGGGTAACGCAGGTTCTGGAGCTTGTACATTTCAAGCGCCTGTTCGATCGTCGAAATGTCGCTCTTGGCCTTTTCAACGCGCGCCTTGTCGCCCATCGGGATGACGTTGAACGCGACGATCGCGGCAAGCAACCCGATGATCACGATCACCACCATCAGCTCGACGAGCGTGAAACCATTCTCATGGCTTTGGCGAAACCGCCGTGCGTCACCCCCGCGCAGGCGGGGGCCCATCTCGTGAAAAACGATCTCGGCGCAATCGTCCGAAGATGGGTCCCCGCTTTCGCGGGGATGACGGGTGGTAAGCTTGAACATCGATAACCTCATTGACCGGCCAGCGTTTCGAGCTGGAGGATGGGAAGAAGGATGGATAGCACGATCGTCGCGACCACGCCGCCCATCAACACGATGATCAGCGGCTCCAGCAGCGACAGCGCGGTCGCGGTGAAACGATCGAACTCGCGTTCCAGGTAATCGGCCGCGCGCTCGAGCATCTCATCGAGCCGCCCTGCCGCCTCGCCCGACGCGGCAAGATAGACGAGCAGCGGCGGGAACACCTCGCTTCGCCGCATCGCGGCCGAAAGGCTGCCGCCGCCACGGATCGATTCGACGATCTCGTCAGTCGCCAGCCGCAGCCGCCTGTTCTTGATCGTGCCCGCCGTCAGGCTCAACCCTTCGAGCAGCGGCAAACGGCTGGCGACCATCGTGGAGAGCGTGCGCGCCATCCGCGCCGCATGAAGATCGCGCAGCAGCCGCCCGAGCAGCGGCACGCGCAACAGCCAGCTGTCGAACGCGAGCTTGATCGTCGGCTCGCGAAGCGCACGCCAGGCGATGGCGATGCTGGCCGCGACGATCAGCGCCAGCAGCCACCAATAATGCGCCAGGAAATAGGAGATCGCCATCACGATCCGAGTCAGCAGCGGCAGCGTCTGCCCCACTGTGTCGAACTGTTGCACGACCTGCGGCACCACGAAGATCATCAGGGCGGCCACCACGCCCATCGCCACCACCGCAAGAATCGTGGGATAGGCCATGGTGGTGACGAGCTTGCCGCGAATTTCCGCCTGCCGGTCGAGCAGCGCCGAGAGCCGATCGAGGATCGTCGGCAAGGTTCCCGAGCTTTCGCCCGCCGACACCATCGCGCGGTAAAGCGGCGGAAAGCTCTTTGCCTCGCGCCCCATCGCCTCCGATAGCCGGCGCCCCTCCACCACACCGGCATGAACGGCGGCGACGATCTCGCGAACCTGCTCCTGCTCGGTCTGGCGCGTGATCGTGCGCAGCGATTCCTCCAGCGGGCTCACCCGGTTCAGCGTCGCCAGCTGGCGCGTGAACAGCGTCAGTTGCTTGCCGGTCATCCTGCGCCGCGTAAGGCTCGGCATCGACAGCAGCGCCTTGCCCTTGGGCGGCGGCCCCGATCCCGGCTCGATGCGAACGACATAGAGCTTGCGCGCGTCGAGATTCAGCCGCGCGTCGTCGATCGTTTCGGCGGCGATATGCCCGCGCCGTTCATGCCCGCGCGTGTCGATCGCGAGGTAATCGAAATCAGCCACGGCAGAGCGCCAAACGGATCGAAACCGCCCACCTCAGTGCGGCAAGGTCAGGCATCCGCCATCTCGGCTCGGCTCACCCGCACCGCTTCCTCCGGCGTGGTCAGACCGTCGCGCACCAGCCGACGCGCGGCGATGCTCAGCGTGTCGGCGTGGGCAAAGGCGTGGCGCGCGATAGTCGCCTCGTCGCCGCCGTCGTTGATCAGGCGGCGGATCGTATCGTCGATGCGGATCGCCTCGAACACGCCGATCCGGCCCTTGAAGCCGGTGCCGCCGCATTCGGGGCAGCCGGCCGGCTCGTAAACCACGGTCCCTTCCTCGACGCCGAGCAACGCCGCCACCGATCCGGTGGCGGGCGTCGGTCGCCGGCACGAAGGGCACAGCCGCCGCACGAGCCGCTGCGCGATCACCGCCCGCAGCGTCGAGGCGAGCAGGAACGGCTCCACCTTCATGTCGCGCATCCGCGTGATCGCGCCGACCGAATCATTGGTGTGCACTGTCGACAGCACCAGATGCCCGGTCAGCGAGGCCTGAACCGCAATCTCGGCCGTCTCCCGGTCGCGGATTTCGCCGACCATCACCACATCGGGGTCCTGACGCAAAATCGCGCGCAGGCCCGCGGCGAAGGTCAGCCCCACCTTGGGGTTGACCTGAGTCTGGCCGACGCCCTCCACCGCATATTCCACCGGATCCTCGACCGTCAGGATGTTGCGGCTGCCATCGTTCAACAGGCGAAGCGCAGCGTAGAGCGTGGTCGTCTTGCCCGATCCGGTCGGCCCGGTGACGAGAACGATCCCGTTCGGCTCGGCGATCGCCTGACGGACCACCTTGTCGATCGCCGGCGGCATGCCGAGCTGTTCGAGGTCGATCCCGGCATTGTCCTTGTCGAGTATGCGCAGCACCACGCGCTCGCCCGCACGGCTCGGCAGCGTCGAGACACGCACGTCGAGCAGTTTGCCGCCCAGCGTCAGGCCGATGCGGCCGTCCTGCGGCACGCGCCGCTCGGCAATGTCAAGGCGCGCCATCACCTTCACGCGGCTGACCACCACCGGCGCCACGTGCGGCGGCATGCGCAGCGTCTCGCGCAGCACCCCATCGATCCGCATGCGGATGACGAGCCCGGTTTCATACGGCTCGATATGGATGTCCGACACGCCGTTGCGCGCGGCATCGGCGATGATGCCGTTGATCAGACGGATCGCCGGCGCATCATCGGCCGAATCGAGCAAATCCTCCGCCGTCGGCAAGTCGCCCGCCAGCAGATCGAGATCGCCGTCCAGGCCCAGGTTGCCCGCGGCCATCGCCGCCGCCTGCCCGTCCATCGCGTAAACTTCGCCGAGCAGCTTGTCGAACGCCTCTGCACCGACGAACGATATGTCGAATGGCCGGCCCAGGTGGCGGCGAAGCTCGATCAGCACCTTGGGGTCGCCGCCCTCGCGCATCGCGACCGTCGGGTGCTCCGCATTGCCGTCGACCACCACGCCGAAGCGCCGCGCGAATGGATAGGGAATCGTCGCGACGGCAAGTCCCGGCGATGGCGGCAAGGCGGGTGGGATGTCGGCGGCCGCCGCATCCGTCGCCGTCGCCAGATCGCCGCGCGCGATCTTCACTGATCGTCTCGCTTGGCCGGGCGGATCACTTCGGTCGAGCTTCGCACGGTCGGCACCATGATCTGCGGGTCATGGATATTGCCCGGCGCCGGCGCCGGCGGCACGGGCGGGGATGCGCCCATATAATCCCGCACCAGCTGATCGATGCTCGGCTCTTCATCGGGGTTCATCTGGCCCTGCTGCGCGCGCAGATAGCCATACCGTCGCTCGGTCACGCGCTGCGTATCGTCCGCCGTCTTCAGGATCGTCGGCCGGATGAAGATCATCAAATTGGTCTTCTCGTGGCTGCGGGACCGCGATTTGAACAGATTGCCCAGCACCGGGATGTCGCCGAGCAGAGGCACCTTCTCGATCGTCCGCCGCTCGTTATCGTCCAGCAATCCGCCGATCACCGCGATCTGGCCGTCATCGACCGTCAGTGTGGTCTGCACCTCGCGCTTGTTGAGGATCAGGTCGCTATTGTCGCTCGAAACCGGGCCGGCGATCGAACTGACCTGCTGATGCAGGAACAGCTTGATCGTCCCGCTCGAATTGATCTGCGGCTTCACGTCGAGCTGAATGCCCACATTTTCACGCTGCGTCGTCTGGAAGGCGTTGTCGAAATTGTTGGATAGCGCCTTGCCGGTGGTGATCGGGATTTCCTGGCCGACCAGGATGTGCGCCGCGCTGTTGTCCAGCGTCACCAGCGAGGGAGATTGCAGCAGGTTCGATTGCGTGTCGCTCTTCACCGCGTTGATGATGCCGCCCAGGATCGTATCGCCGATCGTCGTGCCGACGCCGGCAAAGCCGCCGCTCGCGCCGAGGATGGAGCTCACCGCCGATTGCGCGAGCTGATCGCTGATCGGGTTGTCGGTCTGCGTCACGGTGGTGGTGCCGTTCACCGTCGTCGTCGTCGTGTTCAGCTGGCGCGCGCCGATCGCGCCGGCGATCGATAGCAGGCTGGGCGCCGCGCTGGTGTAATTGGTCGCCGCGAAGGCCCCGCCGTGCAGATTGCCCAGCAGGAATTGCACCCCCAATTGCTTGGCCGCCGTATCGGACACTTCGGCGACAACAGCCTCGACCAGCACCTGCTCGCGGCGCGTATCGAGCTGCCGGACGACGTCGGACAATTGCCGCTGCACCTCCGCCGGGGCGGCGATGACGATGGCATTCGCGCCAGCAAACCTGGTGACGACCGCAGCGGTGCGCCCGCCGCGCCCGACGATCGCCGGCTGGCCATTATTGGCGTTCGACGGGGTCTGGCTGGTGCTCGGCGTCGGCGTCGGCTGCTGGATCGGCGACGCGCTGTTCCCGCCAACGCTCGACCCGTTCGTTTGCGACAGGAAACCGGAAGACGCCGCCTGGTCGCTGTCGTCCGAAGGCGGCTCGGTCGGCTGTTCGCCAACCAATTGCTGAAGCACCGGCAGCAGCTGCGCGGCATCGGCATTCTGAAGGAAGACGACGCGGATTTGCGTGCCAGCCTCGGCCTTCTGATCGAGCTGCGTGGCGACCGTCGCCAGCCGCGATACGGTCGAGGGATCGCCGCGAATGACCACCGAATTGGAGCTGTCGACCGAGACGATCGATGCGGCGGCGCCGCCGCCTTGCGGGCCGCCATCCCCGATCAATCCCTTCAGCGCGGTGGCGATCTCATGCGCGCCGGCATGCTGAAGCGTGATCACGCGCGTGGTCGCCTGATCGGTATCGATGCCGCCAAGCACTTGTCGGATGCGTCGGACATTGTCGGCGAAATCGACGATCACCAGCGAGTTGCCCGCCTTGTTGGCGGTGACCGATCCCTGCGGGCTGACAAGCGGCTTCACCGTATCGAGCGCCGATTGCGCGTCGATCGATCGCAATCGCACGATATCGGTGACGAAGCTGTCGCGTGAGGCGCTCCGCGACCCGACCGGGCTGGGCTGCGAGGCCGCATTGTCGATCGGCTGGACGCGGAACGCGCCGCCGGCCGTCGGCACCGCGACCAGCCCGTTGGCGCGCAGGGTGGAGAGGAATATCTCGAAATATTCCGATTTCGACAGCGGATGATCGGTGACGACCGTCACCTTGCCGTTCACCCGGCCGTCGATAATGAAGGTCCGCCCGGTCGCGGATGCGGCATCGGCGATGAACGCGCGAATATCGGCATCGCGGACGTTCAGCGACAATTGGGCGCTTACCGGCGCCGCAAGCGCGAGGGCGAGCGCCGGAACGATAGTCAGTTTCTTCATGAACCCGTCACGTTGATGCCGATAGGAATGGTCCTGCCGCCGCGTTCGACGGTCAGGGCGAGAATGCCGCCAGCCTTCAGCGCGCCAGCGACCTTGGCGATATCATCCGGGCCGCTCACCGGCTTGCCCATGATCTCGGTGGCGACATCGCCTTGTTGGAGGCCGGCGCGGGCGAAGATCTGGCCGTCGCCGTTCGGCCGCAGCACCAGCCCGGTGACCTTGCCGTCGTCGATCCGCGGAATGAAGCCGATTCCGCTGCGCAGTTGATCGAGCGTCGGCGGCGGCGCGTTGAGTTGTTGCAGGGTGACGCGCGGCGCGCCGGTCGCCAGGTTCATCCCCGCCGGGACCGGCGCAATCGGCGTCACCGGCTTCGATTGATCGATGTACAGATCCTCGATCGTGCCGCCATGATCGATCGAAACGTGATCGAACGCCACGGACTTGAGCGTCGCGCCGGGCATGATCTCGTCGCCCACGTCGAAGCTGTTCTGCGTCCCGTCGGGCGTGGCGATGATCGCCGATCCGCCCCCGGTCGCCTCGTTCACCCGGATGCCGAACAGGGTGAGTTGAAGCGAGGTGACCGCCGCCGGCTTGGCGTCGCCGCCGGACAGGCGGAAGAACGGATCGAAGTTTCGCAACATCTCGCCCGGCGCGCCGGCAAAGCCCGGTCGGGTCTCGCGCCAGTCGCCCAGCGGCGTCACCGGGGTGACGATCACCCACAGCAGCCGGGCGCACTGCACCGCGAGGATGGCCAGCAGCGCCAGCTCGGCGAGCGAATAGACGTTGGTCCGGGGAAACCGCCGGAGCAACGCGCGCGCGCGGGCACTCAACACCAATCGCATCCGAAAACTCTTCCCCACTCGCGCGGCCAGCGCCTTGTTACCGGGTAAGCTACGTCGTGTGAACCGAATTAGATGCCCGCTGCGACGGGTGGCGCAGCCGCGCCGGTTTTGGCAGATAGCGTGCGATGGCAACGCAGCTCGATTCCACCGCGCTTGGCTCCGGCATCGATTCGGCGCCCGTCGTCGATCGCATCATGGCGCATCCGGGCGTTCAGCGCGTGCCCAGCCCGAAGCTGACGCTGTTCATCAAGCGCGGCTTCCTGGCGCCCGATCACTGCGCGGCGCTGATCGACCTGATCGACGCTCGCCGCCGACCATCCACCGTTTCGGATTATAATGGCGACGCTGGTTTCCGAACCAGCGAGACGTGCGATCTCGATCGCGCCGAACCCGCTGTCGCCGAGGTGGAGGCGCTGATCGCCGCCTTCGCCGGGCTCGATCCGATCTACGGCGAGCCGATCCAGGGTCAGCGCTACGCGGTCGGCCAGGAATTCAAGGGCCACACCGACTATTTCGATCCCGCCGGTGAGGATTTCGCGCGCTATTGCTCGGTTGCGGGCAATCGGACGTGGACGGTGATGATCTATCTCAACGAGCCCACGGCGGGCGGCGCCACCCGTTTCAAGGCGGTGGACAAGATCGTTCAGCCCGAAACCGGCAAGCTCCTGGCATGGAACAATCGGCGGCCGGATGGCTCGCTCAACCCGGCCACGCTGCACCAGGGCATGAAGGTGCGCAGCGGGGTGAAATACGTCATCACCAAATGGTTTCGCGAACGCCCCTGGGGCTGAATCGCCCGCGGCGATCCCGTCGCTCGGATAACGCCGGGCGCTTTTCCCCGAGTCGCATCATCCGACAAAAGCAAAAGGCCAGCCGGCGAACATCGCTGGCTGGCCCTGCAAATCTGGTGGGCGCGGCTGGGATTGAACCAGCGACCCCTGCGGTGTGAACACAGTGCTCTACCACTGAGCTACGCGCCCCAAATGAGCGGAGGCGGCGGTTGCCCGTCGCCTCGCTGCCGGTGCCCATAAGCACGCGGCCGAGGCTTGTCCAGCCTCGGCCGTTCGGATCAGTTGACGGCGTCCTTCAGGCCCTTGCCCGCCTTGAACTTGGGCTGGGTGGAGGCCTTGATCGTCATCGGCTCGCCGGTGCGCGGATTGCGGCCGGTGGAAGCCTTGCGCTTCGAAACCGAAAAGGTGCCGAAACCGACGAGGCGAACTTCATCGCCCTTCTTCAGCGCGCCGGAAATCGCATCGAACACCGATTCGACTGCCTTGCTCGCATCGCCCTTGCTCAGGCCCGATGCATCCGCGACCGAGCCGATCAGTTCTTGCTTGTTCATGCCTTGGGAACCCCCTGTTACCAAACTTATGCGAAAGGAATCACGACCGAAGCCGGTGGGGCAGTAAGTCGAGTCGATCCCGCAGAGTCAAAGTAAAACCGCGATTTCCGTGCCCGTCACCCCGAAAATCGCGGCAAATTGTCCATTAATGATGCATTTCGGGGCTCATCGGCGGCTGAGCGCTCGGCGGTTGCGCGGCGAGTTCGTCCGCCTCGGTCCAGTCGATCGGGTTGATCGGCGCGACCAGAGCGAGCCGAAGCACGTCATCGACATGCGATACCGGCACGATTTCCAGTCCCTCGCGGACATTCGCCGGAATTTCGGCCAGGTCCTTCTCGTTCTCGGCCGGGATCAGCACCGTCTTGATTCCGCCGCGCAGCGCCGCGAGCAGCTTTTCCTTGAGGCCGCCGATCGGCAGCACGCGGCCGCGCAGCGTCACTTCGCCGGTCATCGCGATGTCCTTGCGCACCGCGATCCCCGTCAGTGTCGAGACGATCGAGGTGACCAGCCCGATGCCCGCCGACGGCCCATCCTTGGGCACCGCGCCTTCGGGCAGGTGAACGTGGATGTCCTTGCGCGCGAACAGGCTGGGCTTGATGCCGTAGCTAGGGCTGCGCGCCTTAACGAAGCTGAATGCGGCCTCCACCGATTCCTTCATCACATCGCCCAGCTTGCCGGTCGTCTTGATCGCCCCCTTGCCGGGCACGGTGACGCTTTCGATCGTCAGCAATTCGCCGCCGACCTCGGTCCAGGCCAGCCCGGTGACCGCGCCGATCTGATGCTCTTCCTCGCTCAATCCGTAGCGATATTTCCGCACGCCCGCGAACTCGGCGAGATTGTCGGGCGTCACCACCACGCGCTCGGCCTTGCCCTCCAGGATGCGGCGAAGCGCCTTTCGGGCCAGCTTGGCGATCTCGCGCTCCAGCGTGCGAACGCCGGCCTCGCGCGTGTAATATTGGATCAGCGCGCGCAGCCCCTCGTCGGTCAGCTCGAACTCGTCCGCCTTCAGCCCGTGAGCGTCGATCTGCTTTTCGATCAGATGCTGCTTGGCGATCTCGACCTTCTCGTCCTCGGTATAGCCCTCCAGCCGGATGATCTCCATGCGATCGAGCAGCGGCTGCGGCAGGTTCAGCGTGTTCGCGGTGCACACGAACATCACGTCGCTCAGATCGATATCGATCTCGAGGTAATGATCCTGGAACTTGCTGTTCTGTTCGGGGTCGAGCACCTCGAGCAGCGCCGACGCCGGATCGCCGCGGAAATCCTGGCCGAGCTTGTCGATCTCATCGAGCAGGAACAGCGGGTTGGACGTGCCCGCCTTGCGCAGGTTAGAGACGATCTTGCCCGGCAGCGATCCGATATAAGTGCGCCGGTGGCCGCGAATCTCGGCCTCGTCGCGCACGCCGCCCAGCGACTGGCGGACGAACTCGCGCCCCGTCGCCTTGGCGATCGATTTGCCCAGGCTGGTCTTGCCCACGCCCGGCGGGCCGACGAGGCACAGGATCGGCCCCTTCAGCTTGTTCACGCGCGCCTGGACGCCCAGATATTCGACGATCCGGTCCTTCACCTTTTCCAGCGCATAATGAGCCTCGTCGAGCACCGCCTGCGCGGTGGCGATGTCCTTCTTGAGCTTGGATTTCTTGCCCCAAGGCAGGCCGAGCAATACATCGAGATAATTGCGCACGACCGTCGCCTCGGCGGACATCGGCGCCATCGTCTTGAGCTTCTTCAATTCGCCCGTCGCCTTGGCGCGCGCTTCCTTGGAGAGCTTGAGCTTGGCGATCTTCTGGGTCAGCTCGGCGATTTCGTCGCCGT
>JBQCEK010000211.1:0-2319 GCA_051960335.1 Sphingomonas sp. | reverse complement strand
CGGGCAGGCTGTCGCGTGTCACCGCGAAGCCGTGGTTCATGCTGGTGATCTCGACCGCGCCATCGCTCAGCCGCTTGACCGGATGGTTGGCGCCGCGATGGCCCTGGAACATCTTGGTGGTGCGCGCCCCTACGGCGAGCCCGAGCAGCTGGTGGCCGAGGCAGATGCCGAATAGCGGCTTGCCAGTCTCCAGCAGCTTGCGGATCACCGGGACGGCATAGTCGGCGGTCGCGGCGGGGTCGCCGGGGCCGTTCGACAGGAAGAAGCCGTCGGGGGCGAGCGCCATGATCTGCTCGGCGGTGGCGGTCGCGGGGACGACCGAGACCTTGGCGCCGGCCTTGACCAGGTTGCGGAAGATGTTGCGCTTGCTGCCGTAATCGATCGCGACGACATGGGGGCGTTTGGCGGGCGCTGCGCTTGGGGCACGTGCTTCGACTGGCTCAGCACGAACGGCGTTTTCTTGGGCGACGTTCAGTTGGCCGGTCGCGCCCCCCACCTCCGTTCGCCCTGAGCTTGTCGAAGGGCGCACCTCGCCCTCATACCCGAACCCGAGCCGCCAGACGCCGCCGTCCCAGCCGTAATCCATCTCGGTCGACACGACCTTGGCGAGGTCCATGCCCTCCAGCCCCGGCCACTCACGCGCCATTTGAAGCAGCAGCTCGATGTCGAACTGCCCATCCGCCGAATGCGCGATCACGCCGTTAGGCGCGCCGCCGGTCCTGATCCGCCGCGTCAGCGCACGCGTGTCGATCCCGGCCAGCCCGATCCGCGCATGCGCCTTCATCCACTGATCGAGCCGCTCGACGCTGCGAAAATTGCTCGGCTCGGTCACGTCCTCGCGCACGATCATGCCGAGCGCGTGGGGCGCATCCGCCTCGAAATCCTCGGCATTGGTGCCGACATTGCCGATGTGCGGGAAGGTGAAGGTGATGATTTGCCCGGCGAAGGAGGGATCGGTCATCACCTCCTGATAGCCGGTCATCGCGGTGTGGAAGCACACCTCGCCCACCGCCTGCCCTTCTGCGCCGAAACCGCGACCCCAGATCACGGTGCCATCAGCCAGAACCAATACCCCCGTCGCTCCGGTTGGCGCGAGGGTGGGCTTGGCGTCGGCCATGGTGGCGGGCACTCCGGGTATAAGGTTGGCGATGTCGCTAAGGCTCACCCGCTAAGCGCGCCGGTGCCCCACGTCAACTTGTTAAAGGGCGAACGGTGGGGCTATCGCCGTCACACGCTTAAAGGGACGATGAAAATGATTCGGGACGACATCAAGGCTGCGCTGGTTACCGCCATGAAAAGCGGCGACAAGGAAACCACGGCGGCGCTGCGGCTGGTGCAATCGTCGATCAAGAACCGTGACATCGAGGCGCGCACCGGCGGCGCACCGGCCGACGATAACGCGCTGGTCGTCGAGGTGCTGCAAAAAATGGTCAAGCAGCGCCGCGAATCGATCGAGATGTACGAAAAGGGCGGCCGCCAGGAACTCGCCGATGCGGAAGCCGCGGAAGTCGCGGTGATCGAACGCTTCCTGCCCGCGCAGATGAGCGAGGACGAGACGAAGGCGGCGATCGAGGCGATCAAGGCAGAGCTGGGCGCGAGCGGCATGAAGGACATGGGCCGCGTGATGGCCGAACTGAAGACGCGGCATGGGGCCGAGCTCGATATGTCGAAGGCGAGCGGGCTGGTGAAGGCGGCGTTGGCGGGGTGAATCCCCTGCCTTAGGGCAACACACAATCCCGTTCGTCCTGAGCTTGTCGAAGGACGTGTGGGTGTGCCTCGTCGCTCTCGACCGAATCGCAGACTTCTGCCAAGCAAAAACATGGCATTCTGGGCTTACCTTGTTCGCTGTGGCGATGGCAGCTTCTACGCTGGCCATACCGACACTCTCGAAGGCCGGATTACCCAGCACGCCAGCGGGAAGGGATGCGACTACACGGCCCGACGACAACCGGTTTCGTTCGCCTGGGCGCAAGACTTCCCTTCCAGGCTTGAGGCTTTGGAGGCCGAGCGTCGCATAAAGGGTTGGTCGCGCGCTAAGAAGGAAGCGCTGGTTGCCGGGGATTGGGCGTTAGTCAGCCAATTGGCGCGGTCGCGGGGCGCACGTCCTTCGACAAGCTCAGGACGAACGGACGAAGAAGGCGGCATTCGCGAGCGCAGGACAGCGGACGCATGACCCTCACCCCGCAATTCCTTGACGAACTGCGCGCGCGCACGTTGCTCTCCGCCCTCGTCGGCAAGACGACCAAGCTCCAGAAGGCTGGGCGCGAGTTCAAGGGGTGCTGCCCCTTCCACAACGAGAAGACGCCGAGCTTCTACGTC
>JBQCEK010000210.1:0-4137 GCA_051960335.1 Sphingomonas sp. | reverse complement strand
ATCGGGCATCTTTACGATCTCTCTTGACGTGAAAACGTAATAATCTAGCCCAACAAAATAAAGCGCGTAAGTAATAGTAGCGGTGAAAAGTCCATAGTAGCCTACAGAAGACGCATCTAGGTATTTTGCAAGAAAAAAAACAAATATAAACCGAACACCAAGCGTTCCGAATCTAAGAACGACGTTTGAAGCATTCTTAAATGTTAATGTCATTACGCATCCAAACAGTCTACTTATTTATCTAAGGCTAGATATTTTCTATTGAAATAAGCTAGTACTGAAACCTATAAAATGCCCTACGTCCTCCTAAGAAGTTGGCTATGCTTGGGAGCCACCGAGAAGACGTTCCCCTCGCCATTTGATCACAGGCGCTCGACCCGCAAGGTTTAATTGCTCATGGAATTCATTCCGAACGAGCATCAAAATGCTTCCCAATAATATACCACGCCCTTCTTATTGACGTCGGTACTCCTCGACACCGAGAAGCCGGTCGTCGTGAAGCTGAGTGTTGACGGTTGACGTGATGCCCCGTTTTCAAGACGCATTGTCGCCAAGTTACCATCATTTCTAAATATTTTTACACACTTCGGCGGATAGCCTACGAAACAGTCAAGTTGCTCTTCACTACCTGTGTAGACCCCCGTCCGAGTTTCGTTATTTCGGGTGTAACTTCCCGGAATATTGTGAACTTTGAAATCGGATCGTCGAGAAAAAACCTTGATCGACGCATCACGCCAGTTGTCATCACCATTAATTGCCAGCCAGCCTGCCGGGGTCTCGTATATAGACTCATTTATAGTAATATTACGCACTCCATCGCCAGATGCACCGGTAGCATTATGAATTCGTACGAAATACGGAGCTGTTACAAAACAATCAGAATACGTATTATTCGCTATGACAACATCCCGAACCGTTTTTCCTGATTTATTGGAATATTGCACATCCAGCATAGGAACATCTCTTCTCACGAAGGTATTTCCGACGACAGTCACTCCTTTCAAATTGTCCGTGGCACGAATGAACGGATTATTACCAACTTGTCGAAGTTGAGTGCTATTCGATATGGTGTTTCCGGTGATAACTATGCCATTGCCCGTTATCAGATCAAACATGCAAGCATCTGCGCTGTTCCATCCGCAATACCAATTATTACCGCTAAAAACGAGATCGTTTGCGTGGCCGCGAATGATTCGCGTATATCCATCCGCCTGATTTCCGGTGATGGTAAATCCTCGAGCATTGCTAGAGTTATTTCCGGTTACGTTGAAAAGATGTCCTTGGGTCTGGTGAAACCGACTATTCCGGACCGTAAACCCCCTAAACCCCCCCTCAAGCGTTCCGATATATCCTGAGGGTCGGGGAACAACACGTTCGGGACTTGGATAATCAAGAATAAAAAGGTCACCCGAACATGTGCCGAAAATGCAGTTATCGATGATTAGACCGCGTCCCAACATTTTTCCGATGTGGGTAGTATTTGTGAACCAGCAATTGCTGAACGTCCAATCCATATCAACCAAATTATCGGTGCGCGTGCAGGTGAACAATGCGCTGCCCGACGTCGTATTCGGGCCACGAAATCCAATATTCTCAAAGTTATAAGCTTCGTGAGCGAGTTCAAAACCGTTGTTAGCACCATTTAGAAATTGAATCGTGGTCGTCGGCGTGTAAAGCCCTTGGCCAGCGATCGTAATAGATAATTTGCCGTAAGGCAGTTTCAGGTTCCGAGTGTAAATAGTACCGCTGGGAAGAATAAGAGTCTGGCGACTCTTGAGCGCATTTAGGGCTGCCTGCATTCGGGAGGTCGAATCGATTATGTCGGTACTACGGTCTGTCGCCCAGTCACCTGTAACGATGCCAAAAGCGGCCGCATAAAGACACCCGTCAATGGGCAGGACGTAAAGTCCAACGCCTCCCGCAGTTTCAAGATGATGGTCTTTGGCTGAAGGATCGGCCACCCTATAAAGAAATCCATCCGCGGTTCGCAGGATCTCGCCCGGGGTAAACCGCGATCTAGAATTGAATAGGCTGGCCGCATCGGATGCAACGATCACGTCGGGTTGATTGACTTGATCGCCCCCCCCAGCAGATTGGTCCGCTTCATCGAAAATGTCCTCCGCTCGCGCCGTTCCGTTTGGAACTAGCGCTGCTGCACCGCCCAAAAAGGCCGCGAAGCTCGATCGCCGAGTTATATCGTTACGCATTGGATGGGCCTATCTTAAAGCAGAGGATTCTTGGCAAGCGGAACCGATAATATCCCGGTCTTTCCGTCTCAATCCATATTCGCTCCGTCGACGCCGGTTGCCGGGCAACTCACCGGTCAGTATGCCTTGCCGCCTCGGCGAGCCAGAAAATCAACGACCGCTTAGGTATCCTTCGAATTATGCTGCGAAGGCGACCGCAATGTAATCGAGCCCGCGATCAATCCGCCTCGCGCGGAACGACCACCCGCGCCGCCGCAGCCGGATCATCGCGCAGCCGGAGGAACAGCGTGTCGCCAGCGAGTTTGCGGATCGCCAGGCTCGAGCCGGTAAATCCTTCCGGCACTGCCGTCGCGCCGGCAAACGTGGAGTTGTCCGCCACGGCGTCGAGCAGGAACAGGTTGCTTCCCGTCAGTGTGCAATCACCACCCTCCCCGCTAGCGCAGCTAAATCCCGTCAGCGTCGGCAACCGCACCAGCGTCGCGAGGGGTGACCAGGCGCCGGCGACGCCGTCCTGCACGACGCGGAATTGCACGGGTCCATAGGCCAGGCTGCCCAGCGCCTTGCCGAGATCGATCGAGACGACCGCAACCCGATCGTCCTGCGGGGTATAGCCCGTGCCCGCGCCGACACTGGCCGAAGCGCGCCCATCGACCGTCGCGATCTCGATCGTCTCGCGGCCGGTGAAGCGCGTCGGGGCGCTCGCCCGGATCGAAAATGTCAGCTGTGCATCGGCCGCTACGGCGTCACCGTCGATCGTGATCGGCAAGACGCCCGCCAGCGTCGCGGCGGTCGCCGACTTGCTGATCAACGTTGCGGCCGGGCGCGGCGGCGCGATCGTCATCGACAGCGACCGGCTGCGCCCGTCGGCCAGCGTCACGTTGGCCGTGTCGTTCTGGCCCGCCGTCAGGGCGGCGGCGTCCGCCGGATCGGATGCAGTCAGGGAAAGGTGATCGAGGCCGTCGCTGCGCGTCAGCTTGCCCGGCTTGAAGGCGATCTTGCCGATCGTCAGCGCGGTGACGGTATCGAGCCGCGTGCCCCTCAGCTCGCCGCTGGTATCGCCAGCGTGCAGCACGAAGCCGTCGATCCGCGCCGCCTCGGCGAGTGCGGTCAGCGCAATCGCATCGGGCTTGGCGATGCCGTGCTGATGGACCAGCAACGTCATCTTGCCCGGGCTCGCCTTCGCAAGCGGCAGGGTCACCACCACCCCGTCGGCGCCGTCCGCTTTCCACGTCACGGGCTGTGCGGGGTCGGCGCCCCTCTTCAGCTCGACCGCATCGACGCAGCTCGGCGCGTTCCCTTCAAGGCTCAGGCTGTCGTCGCGCCCGATCACGGGCGATTGATCGCCGTCGTTCGCGACATGCCAGCTGCCGGTCCGCGGGATCTGCAGCGTGAAACGCGGGCCGTCGAATGGCGCGAACCCCCAATTGCCGTGCAGCCGACCTTCAACGGTATCGCCCATGCCTGCCGTCGGAAAGGCCTGTTGGCCAAGCACATAACCGCCGCGCTCCGGATCGGCGGTCACCGGCAGATCGATCGCGCCACCGCCGGGCTTGGTCACCCGAAGCACCATATCGTGCGCATAGCGGGTGGCGTAGATCAGCGGCGCGCCTTCCACCGCCATCACAGTGCCGGATCGCGCCGCGCACACCAGCTGATCGGGATCGGCGCGGCGCAGCGGCGGCGGCTGCACCGGATCGATGGCGGGCAGCGCGATCACCATCACCGACGTCGGCTTGCCGAACGACGGCGCGGCGTTGAGCAGCAGCCGCACGCTATCGTCGCGCATCCGCGACAGCGCGGGAATATATTGAAGCTGGGTCGATTGAAACGCGCCGAAGATGTGCGCCAGATCGCGCACCATCCCGATATAGGGGCTGTAATAGCCATATCCCGCCTTGGCGGTCGCGCTGACCTGGAAGGCGAGATCGGT
>JBQCEK010000209.1:0-9960 GCA_051960335.1 Sphingomonas sp. | reverse complement strand
GATAGAGGCGGCGCCGATCGGCGCCTCGTCGATGCTGGCGAACAGGTCCTCGATCGGCCGGCCGAAGCTGAGGCGGAGCTGCTCGCGGCTCGTCTCGCAAGGGACGGGCGGCAGCGCATCCTGAAGGCGCATCAGATCGTGCGCGGCTTCGTCCCCGATCAGATCGGGCCGCGTGGCGAGCGTCTGGCCGAGCTTGATCGCGGCCGGGCCGATCGCCTGGAAAGCATCGGCATAGCGCGGCACTTTGGGCACGCGCGCGCCGAAACGCGCGACGCGCGCCAGCCGGCGGACCCGCGCTGGCGTGTTGGGATCATCCTCGATCCCGCGCAGCGCACCGTGGCGCGCCAGCGTCCGGCCCCATTTGAGGAGCCGCCAGAGATGAACGGCGGGCGCGGTCACTGCGCGATCAAATCCGCCAGCCGCTATGGATCGCGACGAGGCCGCCGAGCATCGGCTCCACCTTGGTCTGAACGAAACCGGCGTCGCGGATCATGCCCTCGAACGTCGGCATGTCCGGGAAGCGTCGGATCGATTCGATCAGATAGCGATAGCTGTCCGCATCATGCGCGAGCAATTGTCCCACCCTGGGCACGATCTTGTGCGAATAGACGTCGTAAATCTCCGCGAAGCCCGGCCACAGCGTCGTCGAGAATTCCAGACAGAAGAATCGTCCGCCGCGTTTCAGCACGCGGTGCGCCTCACGCAGCGCCGCGGGAATATCGGTGACGTTGCGGATGCCGAAGGCGATCGTATAGGCATCGAAGAAGCGCGAGGGGAATTGCAGCGTCTCGGCGTTGGCCTCGGTCCATACCAGGCCGTCGATGCCGCGCTTCTGCGCGCGCTCGATGCCGACTTCGAGCATCGCGGGATTGATGTCTGCAACCGTCACCTCGGCGCCCGACTTTTCCAGGCGAAAGGCGATGTCGCCGGTGCCACCGGCCATATCGAGGATCTGCTCGCCGGAGCGCGGCTTGACGCGGCGGACGAAGCGATCCTTCCACAGCCGGTGCATCCCCCCGGACATCGCATCGTTCATGATGTCATAGCGGCTGGCGACGCTGGTGAAGACGCCGCCCACGCGAGCGGTCTTCTCTTCGCGGGCGATGTCTTCGTAGCCGAAGGAAACGGTGTCGTTCATGGACATCGCCTCTAGCCAAGGCTTGTGAGGGGAGCAAACCTAACCTAGCGGCTTTTCGATCATGCCCGAACTTCCCGAAGTCGAAACCACGGTGCGCGGCCTGACGCCGGTGCTTGATGGCCAGCGCCTGACGCGAATCGAGCCGAGGCGCGCCGATCTGCGTCGGCCATTCCCCGCCGACCTCCGCCAGCGGCTGACCGGCGCGCGAGTCGTTCGGCTTGGGCGGCGCGCCAAATATGGCACGATCGATACCGATCGGGGCGATACGCTGATCTTCCATCTTGGCATGTCGGGGCGATGGCGGCTCGATCCGGCGGCAGTGCTGCCGCATGATCATCTGGTGATCGAGACCGAGGCGGGCAGGGTGGCCGCGCTGAACGACCCGCGCCGGTTCGGTTCGGTCGATCTCTGGCCGACCGACGAGCTTGCCGCTTATCCGCCGTTTGCTGCGATGGGGCCAGAGCCGCTCGGGCCGGATCTTACCGCCGATCATCTGGCGACCGTGCTTGCCGGGCGCACCGCCTCCATCAAGCAAATGCTGCTCGATCAGCGAATCGTCGCCGGGCTGGGCAATATCTATGTTTGCGAAGCGCTGTACGAAGCGCGGATATCACCGAAGCGCGCGGCGGGATCGGTGTCGCGCCCGCGGCTCGTGCGCCTCGTCGAGGCGATTCGGCTGGTGCTGATGGCGGCGATCGAGGCGGGGGGATCGAGCCTTCGCGATTACGCGCGGCCGGACGGCGAGCTGGGCTATTTCTCGAAGCAATTCCAGGTCTATGGCCGTGAAGGCGAGGCGTGCGGCTGCGGCGGGACCGTGAAGCGTTATGTTGAAGGCGGGCGATCGACCTTCTGGTGCCCGAAATGTCAGCGTTAGGTTGACCCGAGCGAGACCACACGCTAAGGGCGACGTCTTCCGGGGCGGCGGACGATTCCGCAGCCCTTTTTCATTGACGATATTTCGAGGACGGCATGGCGAACACGCCACAGGCGAAGAAGCGTATTCGGCGGAACAACCGTCGTGCGGAAATCAATACGAATCGCATCGGGCGCATTCGCACCTTCATCAAGAAGGTGGAATCGGCGCTGGCCGCGGGCGACAAGCAGGCGGCAACGACCGCGCTGGCGCAGGCGCAGCCCGAGCTGCAGCGCGGCGTCGCCAAGGGCGTGCTTCACAAGAACACGGCCTCGCGCAAGTTCGCTCGGCTGACGAAGCGGCTCTCCTCGCTGGGCTGATCGCCCGTCGATTGTTGAAAACGGGCTCGCCGGACGATGGTTCGGCGGGCCCTTTTCGTTGTGCGGCGCACCCATTGAACGGCTCATTCGAAAAGCGAGGACTCACCGCGATTCGCGCGGTGGCCGATCGATTCGATTAGTCAAAAAGCCATATAAAATAGAGGCTTGTTAAATATTTTACGGGTTTCTGCGGCTCGCGGCGAGTCAATTGGATTATTTCCGATTTGTTGCAAATGTTGGTCTTGATCCAAGGCTCGGCTTCTTCATAATCAATTGCTCGCCGCGGGGTGTTCATCGTTGCGGCTCACAGGACAGCGACAGGTGCCAGGCGGACGTAGCTTTCGGCTGCAGGGAAGCTGTGCCTGTCGAATTCGGGGGGAACGGAGGGGATTATCCCTTCCGGTAACAGAGAGGGAGCGCGCGTGACGCGAAGCGAGGCATTGGCGGATCGGACGAGCGACATCGCTGCCGCCTGGACTCGCGTTCGGGCGCATTTGCGCGACTCGGCCGGCGCTCGCTTGTTCGATCAATGGCTCAAGCCGATGATGCTGGTCGAAACCGGCGATGCCGATGTCGTTCGACTCGCCCTGCCGTCGGCCTTCATGACCAATTGGGTGAAGAGCCACTATGCCGAGCGGCTGCTTCAGGAATTCAGGGCTCTGCTGCCCGAGGTTCGCGCCGTCATCATCGAAACGGGGCGTGAGCGCCCGGCACCGGCGGTAATCAAGGCCGAGGCGCCCGCAGAAGTCGCCGTGCTCAAGCCCAGGGCATCGGCCGTGCGGGCGGCGCCGCCGGTGCTCGATCCACGATTCACCTTCGAACGATTCGTGGTCGAGACGTCTAACCGAGTCGCGTTCAACGCCGCGCAGGCGCTGGCGCAACCCGGCGCGCCCCGGTTTAGCCCGTTGTTCCTGCACAGCGGCACCGGACAGGGCAAGACGCATCTGATGCATGCGATCGGCCATGCGTTCGTCGCCGCCAATCCCGACGCGACCGTGATCTGCATGTCCGCCGAGCGGTTCATGTTCGAATTCGTCCAGGCGCTCCGTGCGAAGGATACCTTCGCCTTCAAACAGCGCTTGCGGATGGCCGATCTGCTGCTGATCGACGATCTGCAGTTCATCGCCGGCAAGGATTCGACGCAGGAAGAATTCTTCCACACGATCAATGAGATCATGGTCACGGGCAAGCGTCTGGTGATTACCGCCGATCGCTGTCCGCAGGCGCTGGACGGTGTCGAGCCGCGGATCGTCTCGCGGCTGTCGGGCGGGCTGGTCGCCGATATCAAGCCGCCCGAACCGACGTTGCGCCGCGCGATCCTCGATCGACGCTGCGCCGAGCTGACCAACACCAGCGTGCCGGAAGACGTGCTCGACCTGCTCGCGGCGCGGATCACCGGCAATGTTCGCGAGCTTGAGGGCGCGTTCAATCGAGTCGTCGCTTATGCGCAGCTGACCGGGGACACGATCGATCTGGATTTCACGGTCGCGACGCTGGGCGACGTGTTGCGGGGCAGCCAGCGGCGCGTGACGATCGATGAGATCCAGCGCGCGGTTTCCGCTCACTTCGAGCTCAAGCCGCTCGATCTGGTTTCGGCGCGGCGCGCGCGCGTGGTGGCGCGTCCCCGGCAGATCGCGATGTATCTGGCCAAGCGGCTGACGACCCGGTCGCTTCCCGAGATCGGGCGCAAGTTCGGCGGGCGCGATCATTCGACGGTGATCCACGCGGTGCGCCGCGTTGAGGAACTGCGCGATTCGGATCGAGAGATCGACGGCGCCGTGCGCCTGCTGATGCGTCAGCTCGAGGGCTGACGTCGCGCAATCCGGCTGATTGTTGTCGCCAAGAAAGATCCGCCCGTGCGCAGGCCGGGCGGACTATCGATCATCGGAAAAAATGAGCGGCGAGCGCCAGAATTGCCCGCGCTGTCCCGGCGTTCGCTAAAACGCCGGAGCTTCGCGCAGCTCAGCGCCGGTCGGGCTGAACCGTGATCTTCACCGTCTCGCCCGAATTGCCGGGGAAGCCCGTGAACATCGCGTCGATCAGCTGCGGCACCAGCTTGGGCAGCGCATCGGTGGTGGAATGGGCTTCGGCCTTGCCGGTGAACACCTGCTTGCCGTCCGACGTCCGATCGATGTCGAGATCCAGCTCGCTGGAATAAAGCGTGTAGCTGCGAATGTTGTCGCCGTAACCGGGGCCGAACAGGAACGGATCGCGGAATCCCCAGCCGTAGCCGCGGTAGCCCCAATAGCCCCACGGGCTGCCGGCCCAAGGACCCCAGGGATCGGGATCGGAAACGATCTTCTCGCGGCCGTGATCGACCGAATAATGCATTTCGACGACCAGATCGGCGCGCGCCGGATCGCTTGCGCGCTGATACCCCTGCCGAGTCATCTCCTCGGCGACAACATCGGCATAATGCTGGAATTCAAGGCTGCCGTTGAGGTGCGGATCCTTGGCCTGAACGACGAAGGTCTGCCCGGCCGGCGCGCTCATCTCCTGAAAGCGCGAAACACGCGCATTGAACGGAGTCGCGCATGCCGACAGCGCCAGCGCCGCGGCGGCCGAGGCAAGGATCAGTGATTTCTTCATGGGCGCGCCCTCTTGGCAGGAAATGGCAGAACTTCAGTTGGTTGCTATTCTGTTCCAGACGATATGAATAGCAGTTGAACGCATCGACGCAACGCTTCGTCGTCGGGAAATGTGGGGCGTGGCGATCAAATCTGCAAGCCGACGGCGCGCTGGGCCTCAGCCAGCGTGGGCGCCGCCAGCGCGCTCGCCTGCGCGGCGCCTTGCGCCAGGATTGCGCCCACCGCGGCGCGATCGTCGAGCAGCTTCGTGAAGCGATCGCGGATCGGCCCGATCACCGAAATCGCCAGATCGGCAAGCGCCGGCTTGAAGGCGCCGAAGCCCTGACCCGCATAGTCGGCGACTACGGCCTCGGGCGTCTTATCGGCAAGCGCGGCGTAGATGGTGACGAGGTTCTTCGCCTCGGCGCGGTCGGCCAGCCCGGCGAGATCGCTCGGCAGCGGCTCGGCATCGGTTCGCGCCTTGCGGAATTTCTGGGCGATCGCATCGTCGCTATCGGTCAGGTGGATGCGCGACATTTCCGAAGGATCGGATTTGGACATCTTCGCGCTGCCGTCGCGCAGGGACATGATCCGCGGCGCCGCGACCGAAACCAGCGGCTCGGGCAGCGGAAACAGATCGACATCGAAATCCTGATTGAACTTGGTGGCGATATCGCGCGCGAGCTCGAGGTGCTGCTTCTGATCATGGCCGACCGGCACATGGCTGGCCTTATAGACCAGCACGTCGGCCGCCATTAGCACCGGATAGGTGAACAGGCCCACGGATTGCCCATCGCGATCCTTGCCGGCCTTGTCCTTCCACTGGGTCATCCGGTTCAGCCAGCCCATCCGCGCCGTGCCGCCGAGCAGCCAGGCGAGCTCGCTATGCGCGGGGACGCGCGCCTGGTTGAACAGCATGGCCTTCGCCGGATCGATCCCGCAACCGATCAGCGCCGCCGCCATCTCGATTGTGTTGGCGGCAAGCTGGGTCGGCACCACGGGCTGCGTGAGCGCATGGAGATCGGCAAGGAAGAACAGGCACTCGCCGCCGCCGGCCGCGACATCGTCCTGCATCGCCACCCATTGCTTGATGGCGCCCAGATAATTGCCGAGGTGAAGGTTGCCGGTAGGCTGAATGCCGGAGACGACGCGCATGTTCATGGGGGCGCATTCGCCGAGCGGCGCGCGCAGGTCAAGCGCGGCGGCGAAGCAGCGTTGCCTTCAATTCGCTCCATTGAAAGGCGCCGAACAAGAAGGCGCAGGCGAAATAGCAGAGCGCCGCCGGCGCGATCAGCGCGAGCAGCCAGGCGATCTTGGTGACGAAACCGCCGGCGATATGCGGCGCCACGATCGGCTTGAGCAGCAGCAGCAAGCCCGCCATGCCGAGCGTCGCCATCAGCAGGCGAATCGCGCGACGCTTCAACTGGGCGTCGATCGTGAAATGCCCACGCCGGTGCAGCACGATGTAGAGCAGGGCGACGTTCACCCAGGCGCACGACGCCCCCGAAATCGCGAGGCCGACGTAGGACAGGTTGGTGCCGAACACGAAGAACAGGTTGAGCGCCATGTTGCAGGCCATTTCGATCAGCGCGATCCGGACCGGCGTCTTGGTATCACCGCGCGCGTAGAAGCCGGGGGTGAGCACCTTCACCAGAATATAGGCGGGCAGGCCACAGGCGAAGGCGGTCAGCACCGAGGCGGACGCCTGGGTAGCGGCGGCGGTGAAATGCCCCGATTGCAGTGTCGCGCCGATCAGCGGGGCGGAGGCGAGCATCAGCCCGGCGGCGGCAGGCAGCGCGAGCAGCAGCGACAGCTCGATCGCGCGATTCTGCGTGTGGATCGCGCCGCGCTCGTCACCGCCGATGATCTGGCGCGAGATGGTCGGCAGGATCGCGGTGCCGACGCCGATGCCGACCAGCGCCAGCGGTAGCTGGTTCAGCCGATCGGCATAATAAATGTACGACGCTGATCCCTGCGGCAGGAAGCCGGTCGCCAGCAGCGTGATGACGAACACGTTGAACTGGATCGCACCCTGGCCGACGGCGGCGGGCCAGATCATCACCAGCAGCTTCTTGACCTGCGGATCGAGCGTCGGCCGCTTGAGCCGCAAGCGAACCCCCGCCTTTCGGGCGGAGAAGATCAGCCAGGCAAGCTGCGCCATGCCCGATACGGTGATCGCGATCGCCTGGTTGTGCGCGGTCTGCGTCGGCGAATCGGTCGCAAACAGCAGCAGCGCGCCGACCATGCAGATGTTGAGCATGATCGGCGCGGCCGCGTTGACCCAGAAGCGGTTGAGCGAGTTCATGATCCCGCCGAGCAGCGAGACGAGGCTGATCAGCGCGAGATACGGGAAGGTGATTTGCGTGAGCTGCGTTGCGAACTCCAGCTTCGCCGCGCCGCCGCTTTCCTTGAACCCCCACGAAATCAGCCAGACGACTGGCTTGGGGAACACCATGATGATCGTGGTGAAGACGACGAGGAATGGCAGCAGGATCGACAGCACATCCTCGGCGAAGCGAATGCCGGCGGGCAGACCCTCGCGCCCTTCACGCTCGGCGGTGCCGATCACGCGGTTGAACATCGGCACGAAGGCCGCGGAAAATGCGCCTTCCGCGAAGAGCGCGCGGAACAGGTTCGGCAGCCGCCAGGCGACGGCGAACGCATCGTTGGCGAAGCCCGCGCCGAGATAATGCGCGCCGAGAATGTCGCGCACGAAGCCGAGCACGCGACTGATCAGCGTGAAGGCGCCGATCGTCGCGGTGTTCTTGACCAGGCTCATGCCGCGCCCGTTCCCCGGCGCTGCGGATCAGGCCTGCCCGACGCCGCCGATGCTGGCGTTCTCGCCCTGCGCCTGCGCCTGCGCCGCCTGCTGCAGATACAGCGCGTTGAAATCGATCGGCTCGAGCAGAAGCGGCGGGAAACCGCCGTCGCGAATCGCATCGGCGAGGATCCGGCGCGCGAAGGGGAACATGATCCGCGGCGCTTCGCCGAGCAGGAACGGCTGGACATGTTCGGCAGGCACGTTGCGCAGCCCGAATAGGCCACCGTAGGAAAAATCGACCACGAAGGCGACCGTGCTATCGACCTGCGCGCGAACGTCGAGCTTCAGCACGACTTCGTGAACGTCCTCACCCACCTGCGTCGAGCCGATGTTGAACTGCACGTCGATCTGCGGCGAGCTCGTCATCTGGAAGATGCCGGGCGCGTTCGGGTTTTCGAACGACAGGTCTTTGATATATTGAGAGATCATGCCCGCAGCAGGCGTGGTGTCCGCGCCGTTGGGCAGCGGCGCTGCCGCAGCGCCGGCCTGATCCTGGTCCGCGGTGGTCGCGCCGTTGTCCTGATCGTCCATCTCAAAAAAATCCTTGCCTTGCGGATATCGCGCGGCGCTTGCCGCGTTGGTTCAAGGCGCCGCGCCTAGCAGGGGCCAAGTCGCAGTTCAACGCCGGGCCGTATCCATCCGCCCGATTTGAATCACGCGCGATGAAAGCTTATGTAAGGGGCTACGGCAAGGTGGAGGCGAAGTGTTCTACGTCATTCTGTTAGCGATGGTCGCCGCGTTTCTGGCGCTTCGGCTCTATTCGGTGCTCGGCAAGCGCACCGGACACGAGCAGCCATTGCCGAAGCCGGCCGAGGAACGCGTCGCCGCGGCGCCCGCCGCGCGCACGATCGATATCGTGCCCGAAGCGCGCGAGGTTGCGAATCGCAACATCGCGCCTGCCGCGGAAAAGGGGCTTCGCGCGGTGATCGCTGCTGACCCCACATTCGACGTCGCACAATTCCTGGAAGGCGCGCGCGCAGCCTATCGGATGACCCTTGAAGCTTTTTGGAAGGGCGATCAGGACGCGCTGGGCTGGCTTGTCGAGGATGATGTCCGCCACTCCTTCGCCGAGGCGATCGCCGCGCGCGACACCGCGGGGCATGTGCTCGACAACCGTCTCGTCTCGATCGAGCGCGCGCAGATCGAGGACGCGTCGGTCGATGGGGGCGTTGGCCGGATCGTCGTCCGTTTCGATGCCGATATCGCGGCGGTGACGCGCGACGCCGATGGCAATGTCGTCGCCGGATCGATGAGCGATGCGGTGCAGACCAAGGACGTTTGGACCTTCGCCCGGACGCTCAAGAGCGACGATCCGAACTGGAAGCTCGCCGAAACCGACGAGGCCTGATCACATGCGGCTATGGGGGGTGGTGGCGCTGGCCCTGGCGCTTGGCGCTTGTTCGAGCGCGATCGTGCCGCCGTCGGTGGATCGGAGCCCGCCATCCGGCGCGAGTGGCCGACCTGGAAATTACATCCCGCCCGTGCGGCGGCCGACCCCCGCCACGCCGATCGCGCCTGCGGCCGGCTCGACGATCGCTGGCGCCGCCACGGCTGCGCTGTCCGGCCTCGTCGCCGGGCCAGCCATATCCAGCCTGCCGATGGACGATCGGCAAGCGGCCGCTGCGCTTGCAGCCTTTCGCACGTCATGTCCCTCGCTGGTCAAGCGCACCGACACCTCCGGGCTGACGCGAGGCACGGACTGGCAGCCGGCATGCGGCGCGGCGGCCCAGACCGCCGATCGCGACGCGCGCGCGTTTTTCACGCGCTGGTTCGAAACGGCGCAGGTTGGCGACGGCCGCGCCTATGCGACCGGCTATTTCATTCCGGAGGTGCGCGCATCGCACGATCGGCGCAGCGGCTATGACGTGCCGATCTACGGTCGCCCGACCGACCTGATCGACGTCGATCTGGGGCAATTCGCCGAAAGCCTGAAGGGCAAGAAGATCCGCGGCCGCGTTTCGGGCACTGCGCTGGTTCCTTACTACGATCGAACCGCGATCGAGCAGGGCGCGATCGCCGAGCATGCGCCGGTGATCGCCTGGGGCGCCGATCCCGCCGAGGTGTTTTTCCTGCAGATCCAGGGATCGGGCGAGCTTCGCTTCCGCGACGGATCGATCATGCGGATCGGTTACGACGATCAGAATGGGCGCGATTATACCGGCATCGGCAAGCTGATGCTCGATCGCGGCCTGCTGCAACCC
>JBQCEK010000208.1:0-8624 GCA_051960335.1 Sphingomonas sp. | reverse complement strand
GCGCATGTACTTGCGCGAAATGGGCGCGGTCGAGCTGCTCAGCCGTGAAGGCGAGATCGCGATCGCCAAGCGCATCGAGGCCGGCCGCGACACGATGATCTTCGGCCTGTGCGAATCGCCGATCACCTTCAACGCGATCATCGATTGGTCGAACGCCCTCAACGAGGGCGCGATGCAGTTGCGCGAGATCCTCGATCTCGATGCGATGCTGACGAAGGAGCCCGCGCCGGAAAGCCTGTCCGATGATGAGGACGGCGAGGGCAATGGCGAGATTTCGGAAAAGACCGCCGGCCCGTCCTACAAGGACGAGGAAGAGCCCGAAGAGGAATCGGCCGACGAGGACGACGACGAATCGATGACCGAGCGGCGCGCCAAGCGCCCGCGCGACGACGACGAGGAAGAGGACAACACTCTCAGCCTCGCGCAGATGGAAGAACAGCTGAAGCCGCAGGCTTTGGAGAAGTTCGCCAACATCACCGCGATCTTCAAGAAGTTCTCCAAGATGCAGGCCGCGCGCCTCGACGCGATGGCGGGCGGCGCCGATCTGTCTGCGGCGGAAGAACGCAAATACCAGAAGCTGCGCGAAGACCTCACGGCTGAAGTCGAAAGCGTTCAGTTCCACAACGCCAAGATCGAATATCTCGTCGATCAGCTTTATGCCTACAACCGCCGGCTGACCGCGCTGGGCGGCCAGATGCTTCGCCTCGCGGAACGGCACAAGGTGCCGCGCAAGGATTTCCTCGATCGCTATATCGGCAGCGAGCTCGACGAGAAGTGGCTGGAAACCGTCAACGGCGTCGACAAGAAATGGAGCGCGTTCGTCGCGAACGAGGCTGACGCCGTCGACCGCATCCGCACCGAAATCGCCGAGATTTCGCAGCAGACCGGCATGGCGCTCAGCGAGTTCCGCCGCATCGTCAACATGGTCCAGAAGGGCGAGCGCGAGGCGCGGATCGCCAAGAAGGAAATGGTCGAGGCGAACCTGCGGCTGGTGATCTCGATCGCCAAGAAATACACCAATCGCGGCCTGCAATTCCTGGATCTGATCCAGGAAGGCAATATCGGCCTGATGAAGGCGGTCGATAAGTTCGAATATCGCCGCGGCTACAAGTTCTCGACCTATGCGACATGGTGGATCCGTCAGGCGATCACCCGCTCGATCGCCGATCAGGCGCGCACGATCCGCATCCCGGTCCACATGATCGAGACGATCAACAAGCTGGTCCGCACCAGCCGCCAGTTCCTCCACGAGCAGGGCCGCGAGCCCACGCCAGAGGAAATGGCCGAGCGTCTCTCCATGCCCTTGGAGAAGGTCCGCAAGGTGATGAAGATCGCCAAAGAGCCGATCTCCCTCGAAACGCCGATCGGCGACGAGGAGGATTCGCATCTCGGCGATTTCATCGAGGACAAGAATGCGGTGATCCCGGTCGATGCCGCGATCCAGGCGAACCTCAAGGAAACCGTCACGCGCGTGCTCGCCAGCCTCACCCCGCGTGAGGAGCGCGTGCTGCGCATGCGCTTCGGCATCGGCATGAACACCGATCACACGCTCGAGGAAGTCGGCCAGCAGTTCAGCGTCACGCGCGAACGCATCCGTCAGATCGAGGCGAAGGCGCTGCGCAAGCTCAAGCACCCGAGCCGCAGCCGCAAGATGCGCTCGTTCCTCGATCAATAAACGATCATTCCAATCGCCCCGGCGAGAGAGGACCAGTCTCTCGCCGGGGTCTTGGGCGCCTCTCCTGGGTGGATGGTTGGAGAGACCGGTCCTGAGGCTATGGGGACCCGGATGCCTCGGACTGCCTGATAAGGTTTAGCGGCGCGACATTGCTGCCACCCTGCCGACCAGGCTCGCGCGAAATGCGCGATCCGCGCATCGATCAGCCCGCGAATGGCTCCGCCGATCAAGAGTTTGCGCCGATCCGGAGCAAAGCTGCGCATTTGACCGATCGAGCGCCTCCGAATCGGGGGCGTGGGATTGTCGTCAACGCGTTCGATGTGCCTCATCGCGCCCATGAATGTCGAAACGCCATCGCTTCGCCCCGCAGACACCCAAATGGTGACTGCCTCCACGCTCGTCCGCCAATTCGGCCTGTGGCAGGAACGGGCAGCACGCGCGCCGGTCTATGTGATGCACCGCGGCCGGCCGAGATTGGCGTTGACCTCGATCGAACTGATGGAGGCGATGTGCTCGCCCCACGCGCATGTAGAGGATGGCAGCGATGCGCTGCTCGATACGACTCATGACGTGATGGTGATCGTCGACGATCAGTTGATGGTGACGCGATTGAGCACTGCGGCGCGGCGCTATTTCGGCGATACTGCGGCGACGGGAATCGCGCTTGCCGCGCTCGCGCCCGGCGCCGTGGCGTCTTTCCTCGCGGAAACGGCCGGTCGCGTCATCGAACGCGGCATCGGCGAAACCGTGGAAGTCGCCGCCTCCCGCCGCCCCGGTCGGCGGCTATCGATCGATCTCATTCCCTGGTCGTCGGGCGCGGCGCTGATCGCACAGGACATCACTACCGAAGACGAGTTGCGCGATGCCAACGGCCACGTTCGCGCGATCGACGACGCGCTCGCCGCCGTCGAGGATGCCGCCGCGGCGCGGATCAATCTGCGCGGCTATCTGGAAAGCCCCACACCCTCGCTCGCCGCCTTGACCGGCATAGCGATCGATACGCTCGCCAGCGTTCGCTTCGTGACATTGCTCGACGTTGGGTCGCGTGTCGCCGTCGCCGATGCCATCGAAGCGGTGATTGCGGATGGCCGTCCGCGCGGCGTGACGGCGACCATGCCCGTCAATCGCGCCGCTTCTCGATCGATCCGGATCGGACTCAGTCTTCTCCGCCGCGGCGTCGCTCCCGATGGTGTGGCCGCGGTTCTGGTCGGCGATATGCCCGATCCGCGCGATCGATGAACGAGGTTAACGCGGCATACACCAGGTCTTTACGCGGTTCGGTATAGGACCTTGGGCGAGAACATCGGCGACAACCGGCACGGCCGGCTACCGTCAAGGAGTTCAAGCGGGAAATGGCTTTCGATTCGGTACGTCTTGCGCCCGAGGATGGCGGATGGGGAACGATCGCCGCGCTGGTCGCGGCGGACGGCACCGCCGCGCATTCGCTGCCGCGCGCGCTGACCGTCAGCCATGCCCCGATGCGCGACGTCGCCGATGCCGTGCATGCCCTGTGCATGCTCCACGGCCGCCATCCCGGCGCGATCGATTACGCGCTCGCCAACAATCGCGACGCGATCGCCGAAGCGTGGCTTGCCGAAGCAGCCGCCGCCTTCGCCGATGAACGCGCTTATCTCGCGCAACTGACCGCCGCCGCCGGCCCCCTGCCCTCGACGCCCGGCCAGGCCGAATCGGAAGCGGCGGTCGTCGCTCAGAGCCACGCGCTCGACACGCTGGCCCAATCGGATCGAACGGGCTGTGCGATCGGCGCGGCCGTCGCGCTGATCCTCGATTGGCGAACGATCCGCACCGTGCTGGACGCCGCCGCGCTTCGGCTCGGCGTGCTGCCCGCGCCGATCGGCTTGCCGCTCGATGTCGACACCGGCTCGCTCGTCGCGACACTGGCCGCCGGCCCCGCCGTGGAGCGGGCAATGACGTTCGGCGCCGAACAGCTGCTCGCCCAGCATCGCGGCCTGTGGGACCTGCTCGACGCTCGCAAGAGCGCCCGCGACGATCAATAGCCGCGCCGGCTTGCGTCGCCGGGCCGAAAGCCCCTATTCCCAAACCCGATATTCGAATCCGGTTTGGAGCGGCAGATGCAGCGTTTCGAAGGAACCCAGGGTTATGTCGCGACCGCCGATCTGAAGGTCGCGGTCAACGCCGCCGTCACGTTGCGGCGGCCGTTGCTCGTCAAGGGCGAACCCGGCACCGGCAAGACGGTCCTCGCCTATGAAATCGCCAAGGCGCTGGATACCGAACTGATCGAATGGAACATCAAATCCACCACCAAGGCGCAGCAGGGCCTCTACGAATATGACGCGGTGGCGCGGCTGCGCGACGGCCAGTTGGGCGATGAGCGTGTCCACGATATCGCGAATTACATCCGCCGCGGCAAATTGTGGGAAGCGTTCACGCGAACCAAGCCGCCGGTGCTGCTGATCGACGAGATCGACAAGGCCGATATCGAATTCCCCAACGATCTGCTCCAGGAGCTCGATCGGATGGAGTTCCACGTTTACGAAACCAAGGAAACGATCCGCGCCGCGGAGCGGCCGATCGTGATCATCACTTCGAACAACGAGAAGGAACTGCCCGACGCCTTCCTGCGACGGTGCTTCTTCCACTATATCAAATTCCCCGATCGCGAGACGATGCAGCGGATCGTCGATGTGCATTTCCCCGGCATCCAGAAGGTCCTGGTCAGCCGCGCGATGGATATCTTCTACGATGTGCGCGAGGTGCCGGGACTGAAGAAGAAACCGAGCACCAGCGAGTTGCTCGATTGGCTCAAGCTGCTGCTGCATGAGGATATGCCGCTGGACGTGTTGCAGAATCGCGATCCGACCAAGGCGATTCCCCCGCTCGCCGGCGCGCTGCTCAAGAACGAGCAGGACGTGATGTTGTTCGAACGGCTGGCCTTCATGGCGCGCCGGCAAACCGGCAAGAATTGACCGCAATTCAGGCACGGTTCGGCAATTTTTGGCCGGTTAACGCGAAATTAACCATGTAGGGTAACCATTTGCACAAGCCCCAACGGCATGGTGTCCGGCATGAAAGCCCTGTCGCTTCCTATCGCCGCCTTATGCGCGGCCGTGATGACGCCGTTGCCGGCAAAGGCCGCGTCGCTGCTCGATTATGTCGGCCAGTGCGTGCCGTTCGCGCGTGCCGCCTCTGGCATCCAGATTTACGGTGACGCCTGGACGTGGTGGGATCAGGCGAAGGGAAAGTATCAGCGCGGCGATCAGCCGCGCATCGGCGCCGTCATCGTCTTCGCCAAGACGGCTCGGCTGCCGCTCGGCCATGTCGGGGTCATCAGCCGGATCGTCGATAGCCGCGTGGCGCTGATCACGCAGGCCAATTGGTCGAAGATCAACGGCGAGCGTGGCCATGCCGAACAGGACGTTACGCTGTTCGACGTTTCCAAGAACAACGACTGGAGCGAGGTTCGCGTCTGGTACAAGGACATGGAAGGGCTCGGCAGCTCGACCTATCCGATCTACGGGTTCATCTACGGCACGCCGGCCCGCCAGGCATCCGATGCCGTTCGCGCCGCGCGCCCCGCGCCGCAGCTGACCGGCCGAAACCCCGATTATGTCGGCGCGCTGATCGATGCCTATGCGCCCACCTGGACTTCGCCGAAGGGCTGATCGCCAGCTCTCAATCCAAGCTGTCGAGATAGGCCAGCTCGAAATTGCCCCAGCGACGCCCGGCGAAATGCAAGGGCATGAAGACGCTCTTCACTGCACGATAGGCATCATCGCCCAGATCCTGGCGGTAGGTGTAGAGCGAGAAGGTATCGCGATCGAGCGCCGCGCGTGTCGGCGCATCCATCATGATGCGGCGGTTGCGGCAATTGGCGTGATTCCACTCGATGTCGTCGCCTTGCGGCAGGCATTTGTCGCTGCGGTGCGTCGGCAGCCAGCCGTTCATATCGACGATCGCACAGCCGATGATCCGTGGATCGACCGCCGAAAATCGATCGAGCAGCGGCCGGACGTGCGCGTCGGCAACGGGAACGAAGCGAGTCAGCTGCTGTTCGGGATTGCTGTTCGGCACGCGCTGATAATCGCGATCGAAAATGTCGGTGATCGAGGTCAAGCCTTGCGCCAGGGCGCCGTCGATCGCTTCGCGAACCGCGGTCATTCCTTCCGTCGCCAGCTGGATGAAACGGGTATCCGGCGTAATCGCGCCGCTGTGCGCGACGATATCGAGCACGTCGTTGGATCGCGTTTCCAGCCTGTCCAATCGGTCGCGGGCCTGCGCCAGCCGCCCTGTCGCTTCGCCGGCGATGCGCGTGAAGCTCGCCAGGCCGGTGCGCACTTCGCCCAGCCCTGCCCGCGTCGATGCGGCGCGGCCAGCGATGCTGTCCGTCTTGTCGTCGAGCCGATCGACCAATTCCACGACTTCGCCGATCGCATGCTGGATCGTCTCGACGCGTCCCCGCGCCGTCGCGCCGTGGCGGACACCGGCGGTGATCTCATCGCCGATGCCCCTCGCCTCGCTGTTCAGCAGGGCAATGGTCGTGGCGATTTCGGCGGTCGCGCGGTGCGTATCCGTCGCCAGCTTCTTCACTTCCGCGGCGACCACCGCAAAGCCGCGGCCGGCATCGCCCGCCCGCGCCGCCTCGATCGTGGCGTTGAGCGCAAGCAGGTGGGTCTGGCCGGCAATGCCCTCGATCGTCTGGGAAACCGTGCTGACGCGGTGAAGCGCCTCGGCCAATGCCGACATACGCGGGCCAAGCGCCAGCACCGTCTCCGTCATGTCCGCGAACACCGCGATCGCGCCGCGGATCACGTCGTTGCTCGCCGCCAGCTGAGCCTTGGCACGCACGGCGAAATCATGCGCGTCGGCTGTCGCCTCGGCCACTTCGTTCTGATCGGCGAGGACATCGGCAGCCGACACCTCGATCGCGCGCAACAGATCGGTCTGCCGCTCGATCTGGCCGCTGGCGCTGGCGACATAGCCCGCCACGTCGCTGCATTCGACGGCGAACCGCCCGCATGCCTCGGCGATTGCCGGGATGCTGTCGGCAGGATGGCTGACCGCGGCTTCGAAACCCATTGCGACCCCTCGCTTTATTCCGGATCGAGCTAAGCCAAAATGGTTAACGTCGCGTCGACGGCCTAATTTGCGCCTGTTCGCGCGCGCGGGCTTGTGGCACGCATCGCCCTCGACCGCGGGGAGAGTGACGATGCTGAAGACGGGTTTGGGGTTGGCGGCGATTGCCTTGCTGGCGGGAACGGCGGGGGCGCAGAGCTTCCCGGCCGATATGCCCAAGAGCTTCACGCCGGCGGATCAGACCTTCAACTACGTCAAGCGCGTGGTCGATATCCCGATGCGCGACGGCGTGAAGCTGCATACCGTGATCGTGATGATGAAGGGCACGCACGACGCGCCGATATTGCTCGAACGCACGCCCTACGATGCCGAAAGCGCGGTGAAGGACAGCAGCGCCAATGCCGATATGGCGATGCGCGGATCGGACGCGATGTTCCTCACCCACGGTTATATCCGCGTCTATCAGGATGTGCGCGGCAAATACGGATCGGGTGGCGAATACGTCAACGAACGCCCGCTGCGCGGCCCCGACAATCCCACCAAGGTCGATCATTCCACCGATGCCTATGATACGATCGACTGGCTGGTGAAGCATGTCCCCGAATCGAACGGGCGCGTCGGCATGATCGGGACCAGCTACGACGGTATGATGGTGGCGATGGCGCTGGTGAACCCGCACCCCGCACTGAAGGCCGCGGTGCCGGCGGATCCGGTGATCAACACCTGGATGGGCGACGACGATTTCCACGGCGGCGCGTTCCGGTTGATCGGTTACGATTATTATTACAGCCAGGATTCAGTGAAGGGATCGGCCGGCGATCTGTGGCGTGACGCCTATGACGATTACGATACGTTTCTGAAGGCGGGTTCTGCGACAGGCTTCGTCAAGAGCCGCGGGCTGGAACAGCTCGGCTTCGTCAACAAGCTGCACGATCACCCTGCCTATGACGATTACTGGAAGGCCCAGGCGCTGGAGGATATCCTCGCCAAGCAGCCGCAGACGGTGCCGACGCTTTGGGTCGCCGGTCAGTGGGATCAGGAGGATATGTACGGCGCGGTCGCCGCCTATGAAGCGACCAAGCCGCACGATACCAACAACCTCGATCACCTCGTGCTCGGCCCCTGGTATCACGGCCAATGGGCGGGCAATGGATCGTCGCTCGGCCCGATCGATTTCCATGCCGATACCGCGCGCTGGTTCCGCGAAAAGGTGCTGCTGCCGTTCCTCGATGCGCACTTGAAGCCCGGCGCCCCGGCCGCGGACCTGCCGCCGGTGCTCGCCTATCAAACGGGCACGAACAGCTGGCAGAAGCTCGATCAGTGGCCGGTCGCCTGCGCCAGCGGATGCGCGCTGCCGATGACCAGCCTCTACCTGCAACCTGCCGGCGGCCTGTCGTTCACCGCGCCGACCAGCGACGGCGCCGATAGCTACGTCTCCGATCCGGCCAAGCCGATCCCCTATCGCATCCGCCCGATCCGGCCGACCTATGCGGAGGGATCGACCTGGCACCAATGGCTGGTCGACGATAAGCGCCACTTCTCCGACCGTACCGATGTGTTGACCTATCAAACCCCGGTGCTCGACAAGCCCGTGGCGCTCGCCGGCGCGCCGATCGTCAATCTCATTGCCTCGACGACCGGGACGGACGGCGATTTCGTCGTCAAGCTGATCGACGTCTATCCGGCCGAATATGCCGACAAGCCCGAAATGGGCGGCTATCAGCTCGGCGTTGCGATGGACATTTTCCGAGGCCGCTATCGCCAGGGTTATTCGAACCCGAGGCCGATCACGACGTCGACCGTGCCGTCGGCGAGGCCGTCCATGACCTCCTTCGCATCGCGGTCGCTCTGGAAGCGGCTGAGCTGGCGCAGATGCACCGGGAACCCGGCGAAG
>JBQCEK010000207.1:0-3278 GCA_051960335.1 Sphingomonas sp. | reverse complement strand
CGATCGTCGGCTGCCCGACGATCAGGCCGGCGATGCTGCCGACCATCACCGCGAGCGCAATGAGCGCGCCGCCGGCGGCTGACGGTGGTTTGGGAGAGAGCGTCGGATCGGTCATCGCGCGTCCCTGCCACGTCTCACCGCGGGACGCCAGCGTGCCGCCGTGGGACGCATGGGACGGATCGCGGCGCAGCGCCGGGGGATCGTTTACCACTGTGCTGCCCGGTGTGCGCCGAATGCGCGATGCTGGCATGAGGATTGTAAGGCCGATGGGCAGAAACCAGAGGTCGCCGCCATGTTATCCGCCCCCTATCTCGCCGATCGCGCGGCGGTGTTCGACGCGCTGTCGCTGATCGAGACGTTCGGCGACGAGGCCGGCTTCGAAGCGGCGAGCCGCGCCGATCGCAGCCGATCGATCGGCAACCACATCCACTTCTGTCGCTGGCGCCAGATCGAGCGGCTGATCGTGCTGCTGGATGCCCCGCGCCCGATCGGCGCGGTGCATTGAAGCCACAGCACGCCGCGCCGAGTCGCGCGATGCGCTAAATCGCTGTTCCTGATGCTGACTCCTCGCTAGACGGCGAGCATGTATCGGGTTGCGCGGGGCGGCGCGGCATGGGCCGTGGCGATGGTGGCGTTGGGGGGCAGTTCGGCCGCCCAGGCGCAGCAATCGTCCGCGCCGCCAGCCGCCACCCAATCGCCGGGCGATGGCGCGGCGCTCGATCCCAATTCGCCGATGGCGCCGCTGCCGGGCCTGGGGGTCGATTGGCCCGATCTGGCGACGGCGCCGGGCGCCGCCGACGCTACCCAGGCAGAACATGCCGAAATCGCCGCCGACATCCGCTATTCCTACGCCGTCAAAGGGCTGGAGGATTCGCGCGACGCGCTGCTTCGGCAGCGGTTCGACGACCTGTCGACCCTAAAGGCGCATCAGGGCGATCCCGCCAACGCGGCGCAGCTCGATCGCCGCGCGCGCGAGGATTCCGATCTGCTCACCACCCTGCTCAAGGCGCAGGGCTATTATGACGCGCGCGTCGATACCGATGTGGGCATCACCGGCGGCAAGGCGCTCGTCACGCTGACGGCGACGCCGGGCGCGCGCTATCATTTCGAGCGCGTGACGCTGGCCGGCGTCGACGCGGCGGGCGACAAGACCGACGATCTCACCAAGGCGTTCGGCGTCGCGCCGGGCGATCCGGTGAATTCGGATGCGATCGCCGGCGGCGCCGCCGCGATGACCGCGACCATCGCCAACGAAGGCTTCCCGTTCGCCAAGGTCGGCGCGCCGCAGATCGTGGTCGATCACGCGACGCAGACGGCGACGCTCGACATGTCGGTCGTGCCGGGCGGCGCGAAACGCTATGGCAAGATCATCGCGACCACGGGCAAGGTGTTCGGCGCGCATCACATCCAGGAAATCGCGCGGTTCAGGCCCGGCGATCCTTATGACGCGACGGGCTTGTCCGATCTCGATCGTGCGCTGATCCAGACCAGCCTCGTCTCCTCGGTCACGACCAAGCCGGTTCCCGGCGCCACCCCCGACACGGTCGATATCGAGGTTGCGCTGCAACCCGCGCCGCCGCGCACGATCGCCGGCGAGCTGGGTTACGGCACCGGCGAAGGCGTGCGCGCCGAAGTGGACTGGACGCATCGCAACCTGTTTCCGCCCGAAGGTGGGCTGACGCTGCGCGGCGTGCTCGGCACCCAGGAGCAGCTGGCGAGCGTGGTCTATCGCCGCAACAATTATCACGTCCGCGATCACGTGCTGACCGCGCAGATCGCCGCCGCGCACACGCAACGCACCGCCTATGACGCCAAGACATTCACGCTGTCGGGGAGCCTGGAGCAGCAGACCAACATCTTCTTCCAGAAGAAATGGAGCTGGTCGACGGGCGCCGAACTGGTCGCCTCGGACGAGCGCGACGTGATCGTTTCGACCGGCGCGCCGCGGCGGCGGACCTATTTCATCGGCGCGCTGCCCGTGGCGCTGACCTATGACGGGTCGGACGATCTGCTCAATCCGACTCGCGGCTTCCGGCTGGGCGTGCATTTCTCGCCCGAACTGTCGCTGGAAGGCAATGTGTTCGGCTATTCGCGCATTCAGCTCGACGCCAGCGCCTATCAGCCGATCAACAAGGGGCTGGTGCTCGCCGGCCGCGTCCGCTTCGGCTCGATCCTCGGCGCGCCGCGCGATGCGATCGCGCCGTCGCGGCGTTATTACGCCGGCGGGGGCGGATCGGTGCGCGGCTATGGCTATCAGGAAATCGGCCCGCGCGATCCCAACAACGATCCGATCGGCGGACGCTCGCTCAACGAATTCTCGATCGAGGCGCGCATCCACGCGTTCGGCAATTTCGGCGTGGTCCCGTTCTTCGACGCGGGCAATATCTATACCTCGGCGCTGCCGCAGCTGACCGGCCTGCGTTATGGCACCGGAATCGGCGTGCGTTATTATTCGAGCTTCGGGCCGATCCGGCTCGATGTCGGCACGCCGATCAACCCGCAAAAGGGCGATTCCCCGCTCGCGGTCTATGTCTCGCTGGGGCAGGCGTTTTGAGCGAGGCCGATCTTCCCGTCGAAGCGGAGAGCCCGCCGGTGCGGCGCCGCTGGCTGCGCCGGCTGGGCCTTGCGCTGCTGGCGGTCGCCGCGCTGATCGTTGCGGTAGGCGCGATCCTCGACACCAGCGTGGGCCATCGCCTCGTCGCCGATCGCATCGCCGCCCTGCGCCCGGCCAACGGCCTGCGCTTCTCGATCGGGCGGATCGAGGGATCGCTGTATGGCAAGGCGGAGCTGATCGACGTGCGCGTATCGGATTCGCACGGCCTGATCCTCGCCGTTCCGCGCGCGGCGCTCGACTGGAAGCCGTTCGCCTGGGCCGGTAACCGGCTCGACATCACCAGCCTGCATGTGCCGCAGGCGACGCTCGCCAAACTGCCGCAATTGACGCCGACCGGGCGGAGCGGGCCGATCCTGCCGGGCTTCGACATTCATATCGGCGCGCTCGACGTGGACCGGCTGATCGTCGCCAAGGCCGTTACGGGCGTGGTTCGCAGCGGCAGCCTGCACGGCAAGGCCGATGTGCGATCGGGCCGTGCGATTGTGACGCTGAACGCGGCGGTGGCGGGCAGCGACACGCTCGCGCTCAAGCTCGACGCGGAGCCCGATCGCGACGGGTTTGATGTCGATGTGCATGAGCGCGGCGCGGACGTCGTCGTTCTTGACAAGCTTTCGTGATTGCCCGGCCCGATCGCGGTCGACGTCGCCGGGGAGGGTCGCTGGAG
>JBQCEK010000206.1:0-6041 GCA_051960335.1 Sphingomonas sp. | reverse complement strand
GCCGATATCCTCGGCGATCCGCGCCAGCTCGGGCGCGTTGAGGCTATCGTGATCCCACCCCATCCGCATCTTGAGCGTTACGGGGACGTCAACCGCTTTCACCACCGCTTCAATGATTTCGGAGGCGAGTTTCAGATCGCGCATCAGGGCTGAACCCGCCCAGCCGTTGACGATCTTGCGAACCGGGCAGCCCATGTTGATATCGACGATCGCCGCGCCCTTGTCGGCCGCGAGCTTCGCCGCCTCGCCCATTTCACGCGCCGCACAACCAACGAGCTGCATCGACACCGGCTCTTCGAGCGGATGCCACGCCGCCTTCTGGATCGATTGGCGCGTTTCCCGGATCGCGGCCTGGCTGGCGATCATCTCGGTGACGTTCAGGCCTGAACCGTAGCGACGCACCATCATGCGAAACGGCATATCGGTGACGCCCGTCATCGGCGCCAGCACGACGGGGCAATCGATCCGGACAGGGCCGATCTGGATGGGGGCGAGCTTCGTCATCATGTGCCTGAAATTTAGGCAGCGCATAGTCGAGCGCGCGCAGACTGGCAAGGCGCGGCCGCTTCGGCTAGGCGGGCGCGATGACCGCCCACCGCACCGTCGCGCTGATCGTTGCCGCCGGCCAGGGCAATCGCATGGGCGGGCCGCCCAAGCAATTCCTGCCGCTCGGCGGGAAACCCGTCATCGCACACAGCCACGCCGCATTCTCGGCACATCCGGGTGTCGACGCCGTCCTTACCGTGATCGGCGCCGATCAGGAGCCGGCGTTGATCGCTGCACTGGGCGCTGTGCCGCACGTGATGGGCGGGGCGACGCGCCGGCAATCGGTGTGGAACGGCCTCTCGGCCTTGGCCGGAAAGGCCCCGACCCGCATTCTGATTCATGACGCGGCCCGGCCATTTGTGCCCACGCGCGTGATCGATCTGCTGCTCGCGGCGCTGGACGAAAGCGAAGGGGCCGTGCCGGCGCTCGCGGTCGCCGATACGCTCGCCCACGCAAACGGCGGCTTGGGCGGCACGGTGCCGCGAGACGGGCTGGTCCGCGTGCAGACGCCGCAGGCGTTTCGCTACGATGCGATCGTTGCCGCGCATCGCGCCTGGCCGGACGATCAGGACGCAACCGACGATGCTCAAATGGTTCGCCGCAATGGCGGCTCGGTCGCCGTGGTCGAAGGGGATGCCATGCTCGACAAACTCACCGTCCCCGCCGATCTTGCCGCGGCCGAGGTTCGGCTGGCCGCTGGCATGCGCACCCGATGTGCGACCGGTTATGACGTCCACCGCCTGGTTGCGGGCGAGGAACTATGGCTCGGCGGCGTGCGGATTCCGCACGACAAGGGGCTCAGCGGGCATAGCGACGCCGATGTGGCGCTTCATGCGATCACCGATGCGCTGCTCGGCACGATCGGCGCGGGAGACAGCGGCACGCATTTCCCGCCGAGCGATCCGCAGTGGCGTGGCGCGGATTCGGCGCAATTTCTGGTCCACGCGGCCTCGCTGATCGCGGCGCGACGCGGCGTGATCGATTTCATCGACCTCACCCTGATCTGCGAAGAACCGAAGATCGGGCCGCACCGCGCCGCGATGCGTGATCGGATCGCGGAACTTTTGGCGCTCACGCCCGATCAGGTCAGCATCAAGGCGACGACCAGCGAGCGGTTGGGGTTCACCGGGCGCGGCGAAGGCATTGCCGCGCAGGCCATCGCCACCGTCCGGCTGGCTTGAAGGATAGAGTGATTGTGAAAAGACTATCGTTCGCCGCGGCGTCGCTCGCATGGATTGCCTCCAGCGCCGCGAGCGCCGCCACGCCCTGCGTCACCACGCCCGATGCGACCTCGATCGCGCTGGTCGCGATGCCCGAGGTGATCCATCAGGTCGGGCAGATCTGCAGCGCCAGGGTTTCGGCCAATTCGCTACTTCGCCAGCCGAACAGCGCGTTTCTGGCGCGTTATCAGGCGGAGGCGGATCGCGCCTGGCCCGCGGCGCGCGCGGCGCTGGGGCGGGTTGCGGGGCCGGATATCGCGCCGCTGCTGCAATCCGATTTCACGCGTCCCGTCCTCGTGTCGCTGCTCGCGCCAGCGCTGGCCGATGCGGTTCAACCCAAGGATTGCGCCGAGATCGACCGGATCGTCACGCTCGCTCAGCCCCTGCCGCCAGCCAATGCTGCCGGGCTGATCGTCGCAACGCTCAAGCTCACGCGCGAGAAGCAGGCGCAGTTCGGCAATCAGACGCTCGACATTCCGATCTGCCAGGACGATAGGCGCTGAGGCCATGGATACGCTCCTCCCCACCGAACTGATCGACGCCGCCAACAAGGTGATCGAGGCCAATCGGGCCGCCGGCCGCCGCATCGTCGTCGCCGAAAGCTGCACCGGCGGCCTTGTGTCCGCCGCGCTGACAGAAGTGCCCGGATCGTCCGACGTGTTCGAATGTGGGCTCGTCACTTATTCCAACGACATGAAGCTCGGGCTTCTCAAGGTGTCCAGCGACGTGCTCGAGACGTTCGGATCGGTCTCGATCGCTGTCGCCTGGAGCATGGCGCAAGGCGCGCTTGAGCTCTCCGATGCAGATACCGCCGTCGCCATCACCGGCGTCGCTGGCCCGGGCGGCGGCAGCGAGAAAAAGCCGGTCGGCACGGTCGTCTTCGCGCGTGCCGAAAAGGGCGCCGATCCCAAAAATGTCGTTTCCGATCGCAAGGAATTCGGCAATCTCGGCCGTGGCGGCGTGCGGCTTCAGGCGGCGCTGTGTGCGCTTGAACTGCTAATGCCGGCGGATGGCGCCGATCCGGCGCCGTAAAGCGCGGCGGCGCGCGTTTCGAACGCACCGATCATCTTACGCAAGGCGCGATCGAACACCTGCCCCGCCAGCATTTCGAAAACGCGGTTCTTGAACGCGAAATCGACGCTGAAATCGACCAGACATCCGCCCTTGCCGTCCGGCCGAAAGCGCCAGTCGTTGTGAAGATATTTGAGCGGGCCATCGAGATAATCGACATGGATTTCGCTCGGCCGAACCTTCTCGACCTTCGAGGTGAAGGTCTCGCGCAATCCCTTGAAGCCGACGATCATGTCCGCCACCATTTGCGTGTCGCTGTTCGATCGCACGCGGATCGCGCTCACCCACGGCAGGAACGCGCCATAGCTGCCGACATCGGCCACCAGATCGAACATCTGCTCGGCGCTGTACGGCAAATGCCGGGTTTCGTGATGCTTGGGCATCAGCCGCGCGCCAGCTTCGCCTCGCGATTGGCGCGGAGCCGCGCGAAATCGTCCCCGGCGTGATAGCTCGATCGCGTCAGCGGCGATGAGGCGACCAGCAGGAAACCCTTGGCGCGCGCGATCGCGGCATAGGCATCGAACGCCTGAGGGGTCACGAAATCCATCACCTTGGCGTGGCGCGGCGTCGGCTGGAGGTATTGGCCCATCGTCAGGAAATCGATGTCGGCCGATCGCATGTCGTCCATCACCTGATGGATCTCCAGCCGCTCCTCGCCAAGCCCCAGCATCACGCCCGATTTCGTGAAGATCGAGGGATCGTGCTTCTTGACGCTTTCCAGCAAGCGCAGCGACGCATAATAGCGCGCGCCGGGCCGGATCGTCGGGTAGAGCCTCGGCACCGTTTCGAGATTGTGGTTATAGACGTCGGGCCGAGCCGCGACGATCATTTCCACCGCGGCTTCCGCCTTGTTGCGGAAATCGGGCGTCAAAATCTCGATCGTCGTCCTGGGCGCGGCGGCTCGAATCGCCTCGATCACCCTGACGAACTGCTTCGCGCCGCCATCGGGCAGATCGTCACGATCGACCGAGGTGATGACGATATGTTCCAGCCCCATCTGCACCGCCACCTCGGCGACATGCTCGGGCTCCTTCGGCTCGACCGCGCGCGGCATTCCCGTCTTCACGTTGCAGAAGGCGCAGGCCCGCGTGCACGTGTCGCCCAGGATCATCACCGTCGCGTGCTTCTTGGTCCAGCACTCGCCGATATTGGGGCACGCCGCCTCTTCGCAGACGGTCGACAGGTTCTTGGCGCGCATCAGCGCCTTGGTCTCGGCGAAGCCAACGCTGGTGGGCGCCTTCACGCGGATCCAGTCGGGCTTGCGCTGGCGCGGTTCGCGCGCGATCGGGGCGATCTCGTTCATGGCGGCCAGATAGCGATTGTTCGCGTGGCTTGCCACCCCCGCGCAACGCTGCAAAAGAAGCGCGCATGACAGACTTTTCCGATCTCATCGCCGGCTATCACCGCTTCCGCGACACCGATTACAAGCGCCAGCACGATCGCTGGGCGCAACTTGCCGAAGGCCAGAGCCCCAGGGTGATGGTGATCGCCTGCGCCGACAGCCGCACCGATCCGGCAACGGTGTTCGACGTGTCGCCGGGCGAAATCTTCGTCGTCCGCAACATCGCCGCGCTGGTCCCGCCTTATGAGGTCGGCGGCGGCCGCCACGGTGTTTCGGCGGCGATCGAATATGCGGTGACGCAGCTGGAAGTGCCCGAGATCGTCGTCATGGGCCATGGTTCGTGCGGCGGCGTCCAGGCCTCGCTCACTGGTGTGTTCGACGGAGCAGCGCCGGGTGAAGGCGGCTTCGTCGCGCATTGGGTGGACATGCTTCAGGATGCCCGCGCCAAGGTCGTCTCGGAATGCGGCGTCGGCCCGGATGCAAGCCACGCGCTGGAGCTTGAAACGGTGCGTGTCTCGATCGCCAATCTGCGCACCTTCCCGTTCGTCGCCAAGCGCGAGGCCGCGGGCAAGCTGGCACTGCGCGGCGCCTATTTCGCCATCCGCGACGGCATCCTGTGGGTGATGGACGAAGAAGGCGTGTTCTCGCCGGCGTAAGCGTCAGCCGACCAGCCGGTCCGTTTCCTCGGCCGGATAGGTCGCAAGCGGCGCCCCGGCATGACGCCGGGCGAAGCGGATCACCGCCCAACCGAGCAGGATCGCCGCGGTCAGCGATCCCACGAACACGCCCATGCCGGCACCCATCGTGCCGAACCGCGGGAGCAGCCAAAGACTGGCGCCGAGCAGGCAGACCACCGAGACCGTTCGCGCCGCAAGCGCGGTGCCGGCGCGGTGCGCGGCCATCAGCACTGGCTCGAAGCTGACGGTCGCCAGGTCGATGCAGCCGGCGGCCGCCAGCCACATCAGCACCGATCGGCCGTAATGGAAATCCTTGCCCCCGACGAGATAGAGGATCGGATGCCCGGCGGCGGCAACGATCGCCAGGATCACCACGGCAGCCGCCGTCGACACCAGAAAAACCCGCGTCAGCATCCGCGGCAGGTTCTGCGCGGCGGGTGATCGGATCGCGCGAACGATCTCAGGGAAGGCGGCGCGCGACAGCAGCTGCGACACCTTGGCGAGCGCCTGCGCAATCTGAAACGCGAGTCGGAAAGCGCCCGCGCCGGCCGGCCCGACATAACCGCCCACCAGCAACAGCGGCACCTGTTTGGTCGACAGGCCAAGCGTCGAGGTGGCGTTGGTGCTGAGCATGAACCGGATCAAGCCGGGATTCTCGTCACGCAGCCGCCCCTGCCCGATCCGGCCCCGCGCGATCAGCTTCAGGTCGCCCGTGCGCGCTAGCAACGTCCAATAAGCGGCAGCGGTCGCCAGTTCTGCGGCTGCCCAGGCCATCAGGAACCCCGTCACGGTCGGCATCCAAACGGCAGCCGCGATTGCGCCGATGAAGCGCACCGCCGGCGTGGTGCTGTCGGCGAGTGCAGAAAGCGAGAATTTGTCGCGCAGGCGCAGGATGCCGATCGCGGTCGAGCGGATGGTGACGAGCTGGACGATCGCGTAAAACAGCGTCGCGCGCATCAGATCGGGCGTAATGCCGAATTTCTCCCCCCACAGCATCAGGATCGCGATCGAAATCATCGATCCCGCAATCGCGCTCGCCGCATCGAGCAGCACGCAGCTTCTCAGCAAGCGGCCAAGCGCCGACTCGTTATCCGCGACCAGATGATCGACGCCGTATCGCACCACAATCTGCCAGGTTTGAAACCCGACAAAGGTGGCGATCGCCTGCGCCGCGCCGTTGATCAG
>JBQCEK010000205.1:0-4795 GCA_051960335.1 Sphingomonas sp. | reverse complement strand
GCGCCGAGGAGCTCGGCGTCACCCAGTCCCGGGGCGCCCCGGCGCGGGCGCGGGGGGGGGGGCGGCGGGGCGGGGGGCGGGTGGGGGGGCGGGGGGGGGGGGGGGGGGGGCGCGCGGGGGCGCGCGGGGCCCGGGGGGGGGGCGCGCGGGGGGGGGGGCGGCCGCGGGGCCCCCCGCGCCCCGGCGCGCGCCCCCCCCCCCCCCCCCCCCCCCCCCCCCCCCCGGGCCGCCCCCCCCCCCCCGGCGACCGCGCAGCGGCGGGCCGATTTCGGCGCAGGGCGGCGTCCTTCGTCGATCCCGATGCCAAGGCATCGCTCTCGCCTCTCTCCTATCCCTGCGCCGAAATCGGCTCCGTCCCGACCGTTGCCAGTGATGGGTCCTGACCCTAACGTGTCACGCAGGCAAGCGCGGCGGCATCGATCGCGGTCGCCGCGCCGCCCAGCGCATAGGTATCGGCAAAGGGCCGGCCTGTGGCCGAAACCCCGGAAACGCTCATGCTGCGCGCGGAGCGCATCGCCGCGACGATCGCCGCATCGGTGCGCGCATCCGGCGCCCAGGCGTTCGCGCCATTCGCGATCAGCGCAAAGCGGCGATCGTCGATGGCGAGCGTAACCGGCGCATCGGCACGCGCCGGATTGCTGAGCTGGAACGCGATCTGATCGCGAACGCCTTGCGCCGGGCGGGTCGTAACGCTGGCGAAGGGGTGCGCCCGGCTGCGCCGAACCGGCTCGGCAAGCGCGAAGCAGTGCAGCGGCTGCGCTTCGCGAAACGCGGCCCAGCCCTGATACACGCCGATCGCCTCGCGCGCCGCGGCCGGGGCGGCCAGCGCCAGCGCCGCGAGCAGCGCCGCGCGCATCATGCCGGCGCATGCCCGGCGCCGCGGTGGCAAATCGCCTCCGCCCCGCCTTCGATCATCACCACCGATCCTTGCGGCAGGCCGGGCGCAATCGGCGCGCCAGTCGATGGCGCTGCCGCGCGACCCGTCATCAAACCGCGCAGCACCATGCTCGACACCCCGTGCATGATCACCAGCCGATCGCCCGCGTCTGCCCCCGTATCGGCGAGCCAGCCCGCCAGCCGCTTTGCCAGTTGCGGATAGGATTCGCCGTCGGGCGCAGCCTTCAATGCGCCGGTATCGGGATCGAGGATCGGCCCTGTCTCGGCGACCACATCGTGATAATAGCGCCCGTCCCAGCTGCCGACGCCGATCTCGCGCAATCGATCGTCGGTTTTCGCCGCGTGCCAATCGAGCTCGAGATGTTCGGTGATCACCGCCAGCGTCTGCAAGGCACGCCCGGTCGGCGACGCCCAAAGCGTCAGTCGCGGATGGGGGCCGAGCACCGCACGCAGCGCCCGGCCCATCTCCTCGGCCTGGGCGAAGCCGGCCCGGGTGAGTGGCGTATGCGCCGCTTCGCCCTGCAATCGCCGGGCGGCGTTGAACACCGTCTCGCCATGCCGGGCGATGAAATCGCGGCCCTGTCGCTGGGAATCCATTGCGCCGCTTTCAAGCCCCTGTGGCGCAAAAGCAACGGAAATCCGTGTTTATCTGAGGTTCATGCAACGTCTTGCCCGACTACCCATTTACCCGTTCCGCCCTCGACGAGGGGCGGCTGAAGTGAATGGAGTTGTTATGCGTAAGCTTGTTCTCACCGCGTTTGTCGCCACTGCCGCTGCGGCGGTCGCCACCCCGGCGCTGGCACAGTCTGCCAATGGCCCGTTCGATGGATTCCGCGTCGGCGCGGTTGCCGGCTGGGATGGCCTGCGCCCCGGCAGCGGCCACAATTCGAGCATCACCGATGGTCACGGGGCCGATGGTTTCCTCTACGGCGCCGATCTTGGCTACGATCACCAGATGGGCAATCTCGTGATCGGCGCGGAAGGCGAGGTCGATGGCTCGACCGCCAAGACGACCAACGATCCCGTCGATAGCGCCGCGCTGGGCTATGGCCGCGTGAAGGCTGGCCGCGATCTCTATATCGGCGGCCGCGTCGGTTACACCGTCGCGCCGACGACGATGCTCTACGCCAAGGCGGGCTACACCAACGCCCGGCTCGACCTGGCCGCCAATAACGGCACGACCACCTATGGCGACCATTACAACCTCGACGGCTACCGCCTCGGCGTCGGCGTCGAACAGGCGTTCGGCCGCAATGCCTACGGCAAGCTCGAATATCGCTATTCCAACTATGGCAATGCGCGGCTTGAATATCCCGACGGCGCGAACACCAACAATTTCGACGTCAATACCGACCGTCATCAGGTGGTCGCCGGCGTCGGCTTCCGCTTCTGAGGCCCCTGGGGGCGAGTAAGCGTAAAGCGTAGCGTAGAAGAAGGGCCGGGGCGCTTGCTCCGGCCCTTTTTTGCGTTAAGGAAAGAGGAGACTGCCTCCGGCAACAACGCCCGGCGGAAACGATAAATGGGGCGGCGGCCCCGGGGGATTATGATGAAAGCGACGATCGAACGCGCGACCCTTCTGAAGGGCCTCAGCCACGTCCAGTCGGTGGTCGAGCGGCGCAACACCATCCCGATCCTGTCGAACGTGCTGATCGAGGCTGGCAGCGACGGCACGATCAAATTGATGGCGACCGATCTCGATCTGCAGATCAACGAATCGGTCGCGGCGGCGGTGGACCAGCCCGGCGCGACGACCGTTTCGGCCCATACGCTGTTCGATATCGCCCGCAAGCTGCCCGAAGGCGCGCAGGTCGAGCTGTCGGCGGCGGAAGGCCGCATGTCGATCGTCGCCGGACGTGCGCGTTTCAGCCTGGCGACGCTGCCGCGCGACGATTTCCCGGTGATCGCGGAAGGCGACTTGCCGACCAGCTTCGAGCTGCCGGCCGAAACGTTGAAGCAGATCATCGACAAGACTCGTTTCGCGATCTCGACCGAAGAGACGCGCTATTATCTCAACGGCATCTTCTGGCACGTGTCCGACGATCCCCAGCCGGTGCTGAAGGCAGCGGCGACCGACGGCCATCGCCTCGCGCGCGTTACCGTGCCCCGGCCCGACGGCGCCGAAGGCATGCCGGACGTGATCATTCCGCGCAAATGCGTGGCAGAATTGCGCAAGCTGCTCGATGAGATCGACGGATCGGTCGGCGTGTCGCTGTCCAATACCAAGATTCGCTTCGATCTCGGCCAGGCGCTGCTCACCTCGAAGCTGATCGACGGCACCTTCCCCGATTATTCGCGCGTCATCCCGACCGGCAACGACAAGATCCTCAAGATCGATCCGCGCAGCTTCGAAGAAGGCGTCGACCGCGTCTCGACGATCGCGACGGAAAAGACGCGCGCCGTGAAGATGGGGCTCGATCGCGACAAGATCACCCTGTCCGTCACCAGCCCCGAAAACGGCACCGCGGCCGAGGAAGTACCCGGCGAATATACGTCGCAGCCGTTCGAGATCGGCTTCAACTCGCGCTATCTGCTCGACATCCTGGGCCAGCTCGAAGGCGATTCGGTCGAGGTCCACCTCGCCGATGCTGCCGCGCCCACGCTGATTCGCGAAAACGACAAGGCGCCCGCGCTCTACGTGCTGATGCCGATGCGGGTGTGATCAGCGGCTGCGCCTGATCCGCTGATCAAGCCAGACCATGGCGTGGCCCGTCGCGAAGAAGGCGGCGGCAATCACCAGCGCGATGACGATCGTCGTCGGCCAGCCCTGTTTCGCGACGTTGAGGAACGGATAGGCATAGATGCCCTCGCGCCCGCCGCGGACCAACGCATAGACCCAGTAAGCGAGTGGCGGCAGCGCCCATAACGCCGGGTCGCGGCGCGTCAGCCGACCGTGGCGAACCGCGAACAGCCAGTAAAGCGGCGTCAGCACCGGCGTCACGCGATGAAGCAGAAGATCGGCCAGTCGAGCGCCGCCGCTCAGTTCCAGCAGACCGGCTAGCAGCGTCGCATAGACCACTCCGACCAGGAGAATCGCGATCGTCACCCCGCCGATCAGCCGCGGCGGCAACCAGTTCGGACGCAACGCCAAACCCGTGAACACCAGCGCCACCGCCAGATTGGCGAGCACGGTGAAATACCGCGCCATCGCCCACAGCGCGGGCAGCGGCGAGCCCGTCATCCCCAAGCTCGCGCTGAACTGGATCACCAGCCCACCCCAGGCGACCGCGGCGATCACGGCAGCGGCGGCTGTGGCAACGCTTCGCGGTCTGGCCGCCATTTCCGCCTCCGGTTGATGATGCTCCCTGACGTATCCGATCGCCGGCTGGCTCGCCAGATGCCGGCTTGACGTAGTCAATCCGACAAACTACTTACACGACTGTAAGTAAGGATCGAGATAATGGCCAAGCTTCCTCCCTTCCCCGGCACCACCGGCCGTCGCGATTGGCGCACGGCGTTCGACGCCATCCGCAAGCTGCTGGCGAACGGCGACGACACCACCCAGGTTTTCCGCATCATGAAGGCGCTCAACGTCGGCAATGCGCCGATGAACTATGCGCGGCTGATCGCGACCGAGGAAGGCGGGCGACTCGCCTATAATCGCGTCGAGCTGACCGAACGCTTCGGCGATGCCGCCTGGGTCGCGCAGTTTGCGCCCGGGACGGTTGGCGCGGCGTACCGCGAGTTCCTTGAAACGACCGGCTATTCGGCCGATGGCCTGGCGGAGGTTTCCAAGGTGATCCGTGAGGACGAGCTGGCGCATCCCTATGCCTGGTTCGGCCGGCGCGTTCGCGACACCCATGATATCTGGCACGTGCTGACGGGCTACAGGGCCGATGAGAGCCTCGGCGAAGCATGCCTCGTCGCGTTCAGCTATGCGCAGGTCGGCGGGCTCGGCTGG
>JBQCEK010000204.1:0-2147 GCA_051960335.1 Sphingomonas sp. | reverse complement strand
CAAGTTCATCCTGCAGTTGGAGTTGCAACTGGCCGATCGTCAGGTTCATATCCAGCTCGACGATGCGTCCAAGGCGTGGCTCACCGAAAAGGGCTATGACAAGCTCTATGGCGCGCGCCCGATGGGCCGTTTGATCCAGGAAAAGATCAAGCAGCCGCTTGCCGAGGAACTGCTGTTCGGCAAGCTGGTCCACGGCGGCGAGGTGAACGTCAAGCTGAAGGACGGCGCACTCGCCTTCGAGATCGTCCCGGCCGCACCCAAGAAGCCCAGAAAGGGCGGCGGCAGGAAGGCCGAGAAGATCGAAGCCAAATGACGAGAAGGGCCGGGCGCGATCCCGGCCCCTTTCTTAGGTGCGGCGGACGTGGCGCCGACGAAATAATCCCGCCCGCGTTTACCGTCCGTTCGCTATCGCCGGGCTAGGCCCGGATCATGGCGGGGGAATCGATTGGTCGCATGATGGTGCGCGTGCTGCTGGCGCTCGTTGTCGGGCTCAGCGCGCAATCCGCTTATGCCCAGGCCGGGGATATCGGCACGACGATCACCCCCTGCGTCGTACGCGCGACGCCGGGCATGGATCCGGCGCGGCTGATCCGTCAGCGCGGCGGCTTCGATTGCACCACGCCGCAGACCGACTTCGGCCGGGGCGATTTCTGGGTTCGATCGCAACCGCTGTCGCGCATCGATACGCGATCGCCGCATGAAATCCGCATCGCCAGCCTTTGGCAGGACAAGGTGACGCTCTACGCGCTCTATGCCGATGGGCGGATCTATCGCTTCGCCGATGACGGCCGCAGCGCATCGCGCCACCTGCAGCTGGGCGCGATCATCCAGCATCAAACGCCGCCCTCCCCCGTACCGCTGGTTCGCTTGCTATGGCATGTCGAGGGTTCGGCGAACTTGCGTGGCATCCTGATCGGCGCGCGGATTTCCGATTCCTATCAGTCGGGTCAATCCAATCTCAAGCTCGGCGCGCTGTACGCCGGCTTCGTCGGACTCTGCCTCGCGCTGCTGGTTTACAATCTGGCGCTGTGGGGGGCGCTCAAGCATCGGTTCCAGCTTGCCTATTGCGCGATGGTGGCGGCGCTGATGGGCTATGCTGTCTCATCCTCGGGGGCGCTCGCCTGGATCTTCCCCGATATGCTCAACAACGATCGGCTGCGGATCAACTATCTGCTGCTTGCCGTGTCGGCGGCTTGCGCGGTCGCCTTCGCCCGGTCGTTTTTCGAAGAGCGCGTCTTTTCAGGCTGGCTGCGCACGGCCAGCCGAATCGCGATGCTGGCGGTGCTCCTGCCCGCGGTGCTGTTCGCGCTGTTCGCGCCCCATGCGATCTGGGCGATCGACAAGCTCTATGCGATCACCTTCGTCGGATTGGTGGGGATCGTGGTGCCGATCCTGTGGCGCGCCTGGCATCTGCGCAGCAATTTTCTGTGGGTGTTCGCGATCGGCTGGGCGGCGCCGATCGCGCTTGCCTGCGTGCGCATTCTCAACAATTTCCACCTCATCCCGTGGAGCTTCTGGCTCGACAATTCGACGCTCCTGTCGATGACGGTCGAGGCGCTGATCTCCAGCCTGGCGATCGCCTATCGCATTCGCCTGCTCAGCCAGGATCGCGATGACGCGCGCATTCAGGAAGCCGCCGCCCGGTTGCTTGCCGACACCGATCCGCTGACCGGGCTGCTCAACCGCCGCGCCTTCCTGCGCGAAGCGATCGGACGCGAGGGCGACCAGACGCTGCTGATCGCCGACATCGATCATTTCAAGCGAGTGAACGATACGCTGGGCCATGATGGTGGAGACGAAGTGCTTCGCCTGTTCGCGCGCGCGCTGCGAGCCGCGGCGCCGACCGGCGCGTTGATCTCGCGCTTCGGCGGGGAGGAATTCGCCATCGTCGCGCCCGCCGATGCGGGCCTGGAGCCCGAAACGATCCTCGCTCGGCTGCGCGCGGAGCGCATGCCCTTCGATCTCACCGTCACGGCCAGCATGGGCATCTGCACCGGGCCGATGCTCACCGAGGCGCATTGGAAAATGCTCTATCGCTTCGCCGATCGCGCCTTGTTCGAAGCCAAGGCGGAAGGGCGTGATCGTGCGCGCGCCGCTTATTCGGTGGCCTACGCCGCCTGAGGTGGATTCGCTTGTCGAAAGCGCCG
>JBQCEK010000203.1:0-3688 GCA_051960335.1 Sphingomonas sp. | reverse complement strand
CCCGCGACGTGCAGGCGGCCGTGCAGGTGCTCAGCGCAACCGATGCACCGATGCCCGACACACTGACGCATCGCCTGGCGACCTTCCGCGCGCGCGGGATTGTCGCGGCCGTCGATGACGACGTGCTGACCGACGACCAATGGCGCGCGCTGCTCATCGGCTTCGGTGTGATGCCCGAAAGTTGGCCGCCGTCGCTGGATGCGGTGCCGACCGAGACGATCCGCCGAGGCTTGCGCCGCATCCTCAGCTTCGTCGGGGATAAGGTGCGCGCCCAGCCTACGCACGATGCATGTCTCGCTGAATTCGCGAGCGCGGTATGACCGCCGAGCCGCTCGACGATCTGCCGCCGGTCGCGACCGTCGCCGCCCATACCGCCGACGTTGACGCACTGCTCACCACCGGTGAGCCGGTTCGGATTACGAGCGCATTCGACGGCTGGCCCGCGCTCGCGGCGGGCCGAAAGTCGCCGGCTGCGCTCGATACGTATCTACGCCGTCACGATCGCGGCGTGCCCGTACCGATCACCGAGGCCCCACCTTCGAGCGGCGGAAAGTTCCGCTATGCCGCCGATCTGCGCGAATTCAGCTTTACCAGGCGCACTCGCCCGCTCAGCGAGACGCTGGACCGCATCGAGCGTGCCGCCGCCGATCCGGCCGCCGCGACGATCGCCATCCAGTTGCTGCCGCTCGATGTCGACATGCCCGGATTCGTTGCTGATAATCCAATGCCGCTGGTGCCCGTGTCGGCGCGGCCGCGGCTGTGGCTCGGCGGACCAGTCAGGACGCAAATCCACAATGATCGCGATCACAATCTCGCTTGCGTGATCGCCGGGCAGCGCCGGTTCATACTGTTCCCGCCCGAACAGGTCGCCAATCTTTACATCGGCCCGCTCGAGAACCCGCCGCCGCTATCGCTGGTCGATCCCGAGGCGCCCGACTTGACCCGCTTTCCGCGCTTCGCCGCCGCGCTCGCCGCCGCGCGCGTTGCGCATCTGGGTCCCGGCGACGCGCTGCTGATGCCGCGTTACTGGTGGCACCACGTTACCTCGCGGGATCGCTATAACGCGATGGTCAATTATTGGTGGGGCGGGGGCGGCGACGGGCTTGGCCATCCGCAGGATGCCTTGCTCACCGCTCTGCTTGCGATCAAGCCCCTGCCATCGCACGAGCGCGCTTATTGGCAGGCGATGTTCGCCGCCCATGTCTTTGCCGACGATGGCGTCGCGCATCTGCCTGAGGCGCGCCGCGGCGTGCTTGGCGCACTGACGCCGGCACTTCGCGCGACACTGCGTCAAAGACTCAAGAGCGCGGCGCTCAAATCATGAAAATCACATCCCGCCATTCGGGCGCGCAGGGAGTAGAACAAAATGAATAGATTGACCGGTCACCTGTTTGCCGCCGCCCTGCTGGCGAGCATCGCGATGCCGGCTCAGGCGCGCCCGGCGGCCGTCGCCCAACTGACTCAACGAGCCGACGGGATCGAGGCGCGGCTAGGCAAGACGGCGATCCGAGTGACCGCGCTGACCGATGCTATCATCCGCGTGCGCGTCGCGCGCGACGGCGCTTTCCCCGAAGATGCGAGCTGGGCCGTCCCGCACGCCGTCCGCGCCGGCCGCGCGACGGCTGCCGCGACCGCCGACGGCTTCAGTACCGCCGCTCTATCCGTCCATATCGATCCGAATACTCTTGCGCTCACGGTCACCGATCGCGCAGGCAAGGTGATCACTGCCGATGCCGCCGCACCGTTCGCGCTCGACGGCTCGGCCTTCACTCTGCGCAAACAATTGCCGATCGGCGAGCACATCTATGGCCTCGGCGACAAAACCGGCGGAACGCTCGATCGACGCGGAAAGAGCTATGTGGACTGGAACACCGACGCTTACGGCTTCGACAGCTCGACCGACCCGATCTACAAGTCGATTCCATTCTTCATCGGCACCGGTGGCGCGGGCGGTAGCTACGGTATCTTGCTCGACAACACCTGGCGGACTTGGTTCGATTTCGGCCACAAGACGGCCGACATGCTCGAAATGGGCGGCCCCGACGGCCCGATCGATTATTACGTCATCGCCGGACCAACCACCCGCGAGGTGGTGCGCCGCTACACCGATCTCACCGGCAAGGCCCCGCTGCCGCCCGAATGGGCGCTCGGCTACCAGCAGTCGCGCTATAGCTACATGACCGCCGACGAGACGCGGACGATTGCCGACACGCTTCGCAAGGATCGGGTGCCGACCGACGTTATCTGGCTCGACATCGATTTCCAGGATCGCAATCGCCCGTTCACCGTCAACAAGCAGGCCTTCCCCGATCTCAAGAAGTTGGTCGACGATCTGGGCGAGCAGGGCATCAAGCTGGTGACCATCACCGACCTCCACGTCGCCGACGCGCCCGATCAGGGCTATGCGCCCTATGACACTGGCATCAAGGCCAACGCCTTCGTCCACAATTCCGACGGCTCGGTTTTCGTCGGCAAGGTGTGGCCGGGTCCGTCGGTGTTCCCCGATTTCACCAACGCGAAAGCACGGACGTGGTGGGGCACCAATTTCAAGGCGTTCGTCGATGACGGCGTCGCCGGCTTCTGGAACGACATGAACGAGCCCTCGGTGTTCGAGACGCCGACCGCGACGATGCCGCTTGATACCGTGCACCACATCGCCGGCGATGATTTCGCCACGCGAAACGCGAGCCACGCCGAAATCCACAATGTGTTCGGCATGGAGAACACCCGCGCCACCTATGAGGGCGTCAAGGCGCTGCGCCCCGACGAACGCGGCTTCGTGATGACGCGCGCGAGCTACGCCGGCGGGCAGCGTTATGCCGTCACTTGGACCGGCGACAATTCGTCGACTTGGGATCACCTCAAGCTCTCGGTCCACCAACTCATCAATCTCGGTCTGTCTGGTTTCGCTTATGCCGGCGCCGACGTGGGGGGCTTCACAGGCGGCCCGAGTCCGGAACTCCTTACCCGCTGGTTCGAGATCGCCGCCTTCACGCCGATCTTTCGCGATCACGCCGCCAAGGGCACACCGCGCGCCGAGCCCTGGGTTGACGGCCCGGAGCAACTCGCGATCCGCCGCCGGTTTGTCGAAGAACGTTATCGCCTGCTGCCCTATATTTACGCGCTCGCGGACCAGAACGCGCGTACCGGCGACCCGCTGATGCGCCCGATATTCTACGACTATCCCGACGCCGCCGACGCTTCGTGCGACCAGTCGATGGATTTCACCCTCGGCCACGCGCTGCTGATCGCGCCACCGCCGAAGATGGAATCGCCCGAGGCCTATGACGTCTGCCTGCCGAAGGGCGGCTGGTACGATTACTGGACCGGCCAGGCCGTCAGCGCGACCGGGAGCGGCGAGCCCGCCACCCCCGCCAAGGAACAGCCCGCGCTGGGCGCGACGAACGAGGCAATCCGCGTCACCGAACATCCCGCGCTAGATCGCCTGCCTGTCTTCGTACGGGCCGGCACCATTCTGCCGCGCCAACCGCTTGTCCAAAGCACGGCTGAAACGCCGCACGGTCCGCTGACGCTCGACGTCTATCCGGGGCCGGACTGCCACGGGTCGATCTACCTCGACGATGGCCACTCGATGACATTCGAGCGCGGTGACTTCCTCCGCCAGACGGTGCGCTGTTCGATTGATCCGAAGGGCGATCTTGCGGTCCAATTCGGGCCGCGCGAGGGA
>JBQCEK010000202.1:0-7644 GCA_051960335.1 Sphingomonas sp. | reverse complement strand
CGGCGGTGTCGCCCGGCTCGATCGGCACCTCGGCCTGGCCAAGCACTTCGCCAGCGTCGAGCTCTTCGGTGACGATGTGAACGGAACAGCCCGCGACGGCATCGCCAGCGTCGATCGCGCGGCCGTGAGTATCGAGACCCTTGTATTTGGGCAGCAGCGAGGGATGTATATTCACGATCCGCCCGCGCCATTTCGCGACGAATTCGTCGGACAGCAACCGCATGTACCCGGCGAGTGCGATCACTTCGGTTCCCGCGCTGCGAAGTGCGCCGTCGATCGCCGCTTCGTAGGCCGGCTTGCCGATTCCCTTGGGCGAGAGCGTGAAGGTGACGAGCCCTTGCTGGCGCGCCCAGGCAAGCCCGGCGGCATCGGGTTTATCGGAGGCGACGATCGCCACCTCATAAGGACAGCCGTCATCGCGCGCGGCATCGACGAGCGCCATCATGTTGGAGCCGCGGCCTGAGATCAGGATGGCAATCTTGGCTTTCTTCACTTTTTACCTCCCCGGCGAAGGCCGGGGCCCAGTATCGAAGGCTCTAATATTTGAGCGCAACGATCGAGCAATGAGCATTTCCCAACTGGACCCCGGCTTTCGCCGGAGAAGAATCTACGCATGGTGCGTCGCCGACCAATCGTCGCGGGCGCTCCACGTTCCCCGTGACCCGCTGACGGTACAGCCGCGCTCGCCCGCTTCGATCATGCCGATCGTCTCGACCTGCTCGCCGGCGTTGCGGAGGGCGCCAGCAATATCCTGCGCCTCGTCTTCGGCAACGACCACCGCCATGCCGATCCCGCAATTGAACGTGCGCGCCATTTCCTCCGGCTCGATTGCACCTTGCGCCTGAAGGAAGGCCATCAGGCGCGGTTGCGGCCAACCGTCCGCATCGATGCGCGCATGCGTATCCTTGGGGAGCACGCGCGGAATATTCTCCAGCAGCCCGCCGCCCGTAATATGCGCCAACCCCTTGATCCGCCGCTCGCGGATCAGCGGCAGCAAGCTTTTCACGTAAATCCGGGTCGGCGCCATCAGCGCCTCGATCAGCAGTATCTCGAGATCGAACGGCGCGGGGCGATCGAGCTTCCAGCCCTTGTCCGTCGCGAGCCGTCGGACCAGTGAGAAGCCGTTGGAATGGACGCCTGAGGACGCCAGGCCGAGAATGACGTCGCCCGCGGCGATGTCCTTCCCGGTGAGCACTTGATCGCGCTCCACCGCGCCGACGCAAAAGCCAGCGAGATCGTAATCTTCCGCCGCATACATGCCCGGCATCTCCGCGGTCTCGCCGCCGATCAACGCGCATCCAGCCTGTCGGCAACCTTCGGCGATCGAGGCGACGACGCGCGTCGCGATGGCGTTGTCGAGCTTCCCGGTGGCATAGTAATCGAGGAAGAACAGCGGCTCGGCACCCTGAACGATCAGATCGTTCGCGCACATCGCGACGAGATCCACGCCGACGCCGTCATGCCGGCCCGAATCGATCGCGAGCTTCAATTTGGTGCCGACGCCGTCGTTGGCGGCGACCAGCAACGGATCGACGAAGCCGGCAGCCTTCAGATCGAAGAAGCCGCCGAAGCCGCCGAGATCGGCGTCCGCGCCCGGCCGTCGTGTCGCCCTGGCAAGCGGCGAGATTGCCTTGACCAGCGCATTGCCGGCCGCGATCGACACGCCGGCATCGGCGTAGGTATAGGGGCTGTTGCGCTGCGTATCGTCGCTCATGGCAGCGCCCTAGCCACATCGCGCTTGGATTTCCACGCCTGCTTCGCCAAAAGGGCGCGCACCATGATCCGTTTCCGCATCCCGCGCGCGCTGTTTCCGCTGCTTGGCCTTGCCCTCGTCGGCAGTGGCGGGGTGGTGCTCGGCCAGGTAGCCACCACCGCGCCGGTCGCGCCGGTTGACGATTCGGGCAATTTCGAAGTGGACGGCGTCAACGTCGATGTTGTCGCCAAGGATTCCGAGGCAGCCCGCCACGCCGGCTGGAAGCTCGCCCAGCGCAAGGCGTGGACGATGCTGTCCAAGCGTCTCGGCAAGGACGGCGGGATGATTTCCGATGGCACGCTCGATTCGATCGTCTCGGCCATCGTCGTCGAGAATGAGAATATCGGGCCCAATCGCTATGTCGCGCGGCTTGGCGTCGCGTTCAGCCGTGCGCGCGCCGGGCCGATGCTCGGCATCGCCGGGGGCGGGTTCCGATCACCGCCGATGGTGGTGTTGCCGATCGAATGGACCGGTGGGGTAGGCGAGGCGTTCGAGCAGGAAACCGATTGGCGCCAGGCCTGGGCGCGATTCCGCACCGGCAATTCGTCGATCGATTATGTCCGCCCGACCGGCACCGGCCCCGATTCGCTGCTGCTCAACGTCGGCCAAGCCGGCCGCCCCGGCCGCGGCTGGTGGCGCGCGGTGCTCGATCAATATGGCGCGTCCGATGTGTTGATCCCCGTCGTTCACCTTCGCCGCCAATTTCCCGGCGGGCCGGTGATTGGGTTGTTCGAGGCGCGTTATGGCCCCGATAACCGATTGATCGGCACGGCGCGGCTGCGCGTCGCGAGTGCCGATGGCATGGGCGCGCTGCTCGATGCGGGCGTGGCGCGGCTCGATGCGATCTATCAGGATGCGCTGAAGAGCGGCATTCTGCGTTCCGATCCCGGCCTTGCCTATGTGCCGACGCCGACGCCGACGCCGATCGACCTTACCGATATACCGGTGATCGATCCCAATGCCGCCGCAACCGCGACCCAGAGCGCGGGGATCGAAATCCAGTTCGACACGCCGGATGCCGCCGCGGTGAACGCCGGCGAGGCGGCGCTGCGCGCGGTTCCCGGCGTCAGCTCGGCAACGACGACCAGCCTCGCGATGGGCGGCGTCTCGGTGATGCGCGTCAGCTATTCGGGCGATCAGGCGGCGCTCGCGGCCGCGCTGCAAGCGCGCGGATGGCAGGTGCAGAGCGGCCCCGGCGTGTTGCGCATCCACCGCGCCGCCGTACCGCCGCCCGGCGGACAGCGCGCCGGATGAGCCAGTTCGCTCTGCCGTTCGAATGGCCGGCGGACCCGCGCGACGATGAATTTCTGATCAGCGACTCGAACGCCAAGGCGGTCCATTCGCTGGAACATTGGGGCGCGTGGCCGGTGATGGCCGCCCTGTTGACCGGGCCGCGAAAGTCCGGACGCAGCCTGCTCGCACGGATCTTCGCAGCGAAGAGCGGCGGCACGATCATCGACGACGCGGAACGCCAGGCAGAGGCGGCGCTGTTTCACGCCTGGAACCGGGCGCAATCCGAACGCCATCCTCTGTTGATCGTCGCCGACGCGCCGCCGCCCGAATGGCAAATCAGGCTGCCCGATCTTCGCTCGCGGCTTGCCGCCACGCCGATCCTGGAGCTCGCCGCGCCCGATGACGTGCTGATGCGCGCGCTGTTCGAGCGACAGTTCTTCAAACGTGGGCTGGACGCGCGGCCCGAGCTGATCGACTGGCTCATCACGCGGGTGGAACGCAGTCATATTGCTGTCATGCGCGCGGTCGATGTGTTGGATCAACACGTACTCGAACGGCGCAAGCGCTTGTCGATCCCGTTGGCTCGCGCCACATTGGCGGAGGCGGCGCTGATCGCCGCGCCGGCCAGCAAGGTTGACGATCGATGACCACTCGCCCCTCGCATATCGCGCTCTTCGACGACGACGACCCGTTCGTCCACGAAGACAGCGGCGATCGCTATTTCAACCGCGAGCTTTCCTGGCTGGCGTTCAACCGCCGCGTGCTGGAAGAAGCGCTCAATCCCGCGCACCCCTTGCTCGAACGGCTTCGGTTCCTGTCCATTTCGGGATCGAACCTGGATGAGTTCTTCATGGTCCGGGTCGCGGGCTTGAAGGGCCAGCAGCTTCAGGAAGTGCAGCGCAAGTCGGTCGATGGCCGCACGCCGAGCGAGCAGCTGCGCGACATCTCGATCGAGGCCGACCGGCTGATGCAAGCGCAGCAGCAGGTGTGGGTGGCCCTGGCCGAGGAACTGGCGGAAAACGGCATCGATGTGCTCGATGCCGCGGCCATCGGCGAGGAAGACGAAGGCTGGCTCGAACGGCATTTCCGCGATCAGATCTTCCCGATCCTCACCCCCCAGGCGCTCGATCCCGCGCATCCGTTTCCGTTTCTGCCGAATCGGGGATCGAGCCTGATCTTCGATCTCGTCCGCCTTTCGGATCGCGAGCCGATCCGTGAGGTCGTGCTGCTGCCCACCACGGTGCCGCGGTTCCTGCGGCTGCCCGGCAAGGCGGCGCGCTATGTCGCGATGGAAACGCTGCTCAAGCATTTTTCCTCGCTGATTTTTCCCGGCTACCATGTGAAGGGCTGCGCGGCGTTCCGGCTGCTGCGCGACAGCGATATCGAGATCGAGGAAGAGGCCGAGGATCTGGTCCGTTATTTCGCCAATGCGATCAAGCGGCGGCGGCGGGGCAGGGTGATCCGGCTCGATCTGGAAACCGGCATGGACGACGAACTCGGCGTGCTGCTGAAGGAGGAACTGGGCGGCGGCGATGCGATCATCACCGAAAGCGCGGCGTTCCTGGGGATCAGCGATCTCGAGCTGCTGGTCGAGGAGGATCGCCCCGATCTCAAATTCTCGCCGTACAGCCCGCGCTTTCCCGAGCGAATCCGCGAATTCGGCGGGGATTGCTTTGCAGCGATCAAGGCCAAGGACATCGTCGTCCACCACCCGTATGAGACGTTCGACGTGGTGCTCGCCTTCCTCAAGCAGGCGGCGGCCGATCCCGATGTCGTCGCCATCAAGCAGACGCTGTACCGCGCCGGCAAGCAGCCGGCCGTGATCAACGCGCTGATCGCGGCGGCGGAAGCCGGCAAATCAGTGACGGCGGTGGTCGAGCTGAAGGCGCGGTTCGACGAGGAGCAGAACCTGCTGTGGGCGAACGCGCTGGAGCGCGCCGGCGTGCAGGTCGTCTATGGCTTCATCGACTGGAAGACGCACGCCAAGATTTCGATGGTGGTGCGGCGCGAGGGCAGCGAATACCGCACCTACTGCCATTTCGGCACGGGCAATTATCACCCGATCACGGCGCGCATCTATACCGATCTGAGCTTCTTCACCGCCGATCCGCGCATCGGCGTGGATGCCGCGCTTGTGTTCAATTACGTCACCGGCTATGTCGAGCCCGAGCATCTCGCCAAGATCAGCATGTCGCCGCGCGATCTGCGCAAGCGGCTGATCGAACTGATCGAAGTCGAGATCGCCAATGCGCGCGACGGAAAGCCTTCGGGCATCTGGGCAAAGATGAATTCGGTGGTCGATCCCGCGATCATCGAAAAGCTCTATGAGGCATCGGGCGCGGGGGTGGAAATCGATCTGGTCGTGCGGGGCATCTGTTGCCTGCGCCCCGGCGTGCCGGGCCTTTCGGATCACATCCGCGTCAAATCGGTGATCGGCCGATTTCTGGAGCACAGCCGGATTTGCGCATTCGGCAATGGCAAGGCGCTGCCCAATGACGGCGCGAAGGTCTTCATCTCGTCCGCCGACTGGATGCCGCGCAATTTCGACCGCCGCGTCGAATATATGTTGCCGATCGAGAATCCGACCGTCCACGATCAGATCCTCGATCAGGTGATGGTGGCCAATCTGCTCGACAACGAACAGAGCTGGGAGTTGCAGAGCGACGGCCGCTACGTCCGCGACGAACCCGGCGATCGGCCGTTCAACCTGCACCGCTATTTCATGACCAACCCCTCGCTTTCGGGCCGCGGCGCCGCGCTCGACCATAGCGAATCGGTGCCCAAGCTGTCGCTCAGGCGGCGGCGCTGAGCGATTTGCCCTTTCGTCGGGCGGGCGAACGGGCTAGCCGATGACCGTGGCAACCTTGCTGTTTCGCAGGCCCAAGGCCGAGGTGGGTGCCCATCCGCGCACCGGCATCATCGATATCGGTTCGAACTCGGTTCGCCTCGTCGTCTATCAGGGGCCGCCGCGGCTGCCGTCGATTCTGTTCAACGAAAAGGTGATGGCGGGGCTCGGGCGCGATCTCGCGACCAAGGGTGCGATCGATCGCCAGGCGATGGAGCGCGCGCAGGCGGCGCTCGCCCGTTTCGCGGCGCTGGCGCGCGCGATGGAGGTCAGCGAACTCCGCACGGTGGCGACCGCGGCGGTTCGCGACGCGGCCAATGGCGCCGACCTGATCGATTACGCCCGCACCGTAGGGCTCGATGTCGATCTGCTGTCGGGCGAGGAAGAGGCGCTTGCGGCGGGGCAGGGCGTGTTATCGGGCATTCCCGACGCCGACGGGATCGTCGGCGATCTCGGCGGCGGCAGCCTGGAGCTGGTTCGTGTTTCGCGCGGAACGGTTGGCGAGCGCATTTCCTTTCCGCTCGGCGTGCTGCGGATCGCCGCGATCCGGGCGAAGGGCAGCAACGCGCTCGACCGTCACGTCGCCAAGCTGCTCGGGAAATCGGGCTGGGCGGGAAGCGGCGCGGGCAAGCCCTTTTATCTGGTCGGCGGATCGTGGCGTTCGCTGGCGCGGCTCGACATGCACCTGATCGGCTACAAGCTGCCGATCGCGCATCATTACGAGATGAGCGGGACGACGATCTCCCGCCTGTCGCGCGCCATCGCTCATCTCGATCGCGCGCGGCTTCGCGAGGTGCCTGATCTGTCGAGCGCGCGCATCCCGACGTTGGGGGACGCAGCCGCGGTGCTCGGCGTCGTGCATCGCCATCTCGCCAGCACGACGACGATCGTTTCCGCTTATGGGTTGCGCGAAGGGCTGCTCTACGGCCAGCTCGATCCGCACGAGCAGGCGCAGGACCCGCTGATCGTCGCCGCGCGTGACGAGGGGCGGCGGCTCGGCCGGTTCGCCGAACATGGCGATCTGCTCGATCGCTGGATCGCCCCCCTGTTCGTCGATGAGGATGTCGAGCTTGCCCGGTTGCGCCACGCGGCGTGTCTGCTCGCCGATGTCGGCTGGCACGCCAACCCCGAATTTCGCGCCGAACGTGGGCTCGATGCCGCGCTTCACGGCAATTGGGTGGCGATCGATGCCCGCGGCCGCGCGCTTGTCGCGCAGGCGCTGTTCACCGGCCTGGGCGGCGGGATGAAGACGCCCGAGCCGCTGCCCAGCCTTGCCGCCGAGCGCGATCTTCGCCGCGCGACCGCCTGGGGACTGGCGATCCGCCTTGGCCAGCGGCTGAGCGGCGGCGTGGCCGGGCCGCTCGAAAATGCGAAGCTGGGCCGCGCCGACAAGGCGATCACGCTGACGCTCGCGCGCGAGGATGCCGCGATCTACGGCGAAATCGTGGAGCGCCGGCACAAGGCGCTTGCCGCCGCCTATGAGGGCGAGGCGCGGCTGGTGATCGACTAGCGCCCGGCAACGGGCTCGTCAGCCGCAATTCACCCGAGTGACGATATTGTGATCGTCGAGATGGATGTTCAGCCGATCGCGGCGGAAATCCATCGCCACCATCGTGCCGGGCTGAATCCAGCGCAGCCGCTTGGCGCCCGATCGCTTGAGCGCATCGGCGCCGAGTTCGGCGGTGCCTGGCTTGCCGACGAGATCGTCGAGCCCGTCCGCGTTGCAGGTCTGTTCGCTGCCGCCGACGACTTGAGTTTGCTCCGCCTCGCACGCGCCGATCAGCGTCATAGGGAGCAGACGTTTTATCATGCT
>JBQCEK010000201.1:0-3892 GCA_051960335.1 Sphingomonas sp. | reverse complement strand
CAGGCGAGCGCGACCTTCGAGGCGTCAGTCGCGCGGCTGACCATGCTTTCGCCGAAGAATGCGCGGCCAAGCGCGAGCCCGTAAAGCCCGCCGACCAGCCGATCGCCATCCCAACATTCGATCGAATGCGCGAAGCCCAGCTTGTGAAGGCGAATGAAGGCCTCCTCGATCGGATGGTTGATCCAGGTTTCGGGTCGATCGGCCGTACTGGCGGCGCATAGCGCGATCACCTGTGCGAAGGCGGTATCGGCGGTGACCCGGTAGCGATCGGCGGCGATCGTCTTGCGCAGCGATCGTGACGGGCGAAAGGTATCGAGCGGCAGGATCGCGCGCTCCCGCGGCTCCACCCAGTAAACCCCGCTGGCCTCGCGGTGATCGGCCATCGGAAACACGCCGACGGCATAAGCACCGAGAGCGAGTTGCGGATCGAGCATGGCCATCACCGCAATGGTGAAGAGCGCATTCGATTCAGGCAAGGGGATGGAGCCAAAACAAAAGGGCCGGCGGTTGCCCGCCGGCCCCTTGTTCAAGCCGCCGTGAGGCAGCAGATCAGTGGTGGCACTCGAGCGCGCTTCCGCCCGGCTTGGTGAGCGAGATCTTGTCCTGATCGCCCGTCACCGTGTAGCCGTCGCCCTTCAGCGGATCGCCGTCCTTGTCGGCCTTCAGGATGATCGGCGTGTCGCCCTTGGCGAGGCGCAGGTGCATTTCCGTGTTGCCCTTGAAGAAATCGACATAGGCAAGGCTGTTGTCCTTGCACCGGAACGTGACCGATGCCGTCATCGCCGGGGGCAATTGCACCGGCGCAGCGTTCGCGAGCTGCGACGCCATCGGATCGGGCGCGGTCGTATCGACGACTTCGGGCTTCTGTTTGCACGCGCCAAGCGAAAGGGCCAGGGCTGCGGCGGCGGTCATAAGGGGGAGGGATTTCATAGCGGGCCGGTGCTTCGCGCATGCAGCAGAGTTCGTCAAGAGGATATGTAGAGCGCCGCGTTCACCATCTTGATCCGCCGAGCGACAGGGCCGAACCGGGCCTTATGATAACGTTCACGCAAGGCCGAGATCGGCAGGTCCGAACGCGTGCGGCAGCAGGTCCGAAAGCCGGTAAGTCGCGATCGCATCCCCCTCGGCGCCGGCGCAGTGGACCATGATGTCACGCCCGCCGATCTGCGCGGCTTCGTTGAGCACCTGACGGCACCGTCCGCAGGGGCCGACGGGATCGCTGCCCGAGGGTTTGCCGTCCACGATCATCCCGCCAATCACGCCAACCGCAGCGACATCGCGAAGCCGCCCCTGCGCGTTGGCGGTGGCGAGGGCGACGGTTTCTGCGCACAGCGACAGCCCGTAGCTCGCATTCTCGAAATTGCAGCCAGTGACGATCGTGCCGTCGGTGAGCAGCAGGGCGGCGCCGACCGCGAAGTTGGAATAAGGCGCGTGCGCGTTATGCGCGGCCTCGCGCGCGGCGGCGATCAGATGTTTCGGCTCGATCATGGTGCAACGACATCCCAATGAATTGGCCCCGATACGCCGTCGACGCGGCGCATGTCGCTGGCCCGCCAGACGCGCCACGGCCGATCGGCATAATCGGGCGCGAGGAAATTGCGAACCTCCCACAGCGGACGCGGGATCGCGGCGCTGATCTGATAAGCGCGTTCGACCGGCCGGGTGATTTCGATCAGCATCGGTTCGCCTGTATGCGTTTCGGCGATCGTCAGGAAGCGCTTCAGCTGGACGATCAGCGCGGCGCGATCCGGACGATCGGCGCAGCTGGGATCGAAGGCGAGCTCCAGCACGGCGGGCAGCATGTTTTTGGCGCGCGGCACGGTGGTGACGAAATTGTCGGCCTGGGCGGTGCCGCCTTCACAGAAGGACCAACGGTGGACGGCGCCGCGACGCAGACCGGCGGCATCCGCCGCGTCCCAATTCTCGGCAAATCGCGAATCGCGCTGATGCGCGCCGATCGTCGCGCGCAGATAGGCGAAATCGGCGCCGCGCGCGGCGAGCGTCGGCCAGGCGATTTCCCCCTGCGCCTCGGATGCGTCGACGCCCTGGATCTGATAGGTGCGCGTCGCCGGCTTCCAGCCGGTGAGATACACCCAGCCGCCGATCGCCAGCGCCAGCGCCGCCACCGACACGGCGACAACCCGCCCAAGCCACGTCATTCGCCACGCCATGCCCCGTCAGCCGCGGATGTGCAGGACGCAAATGAGCGTGAACAGCCGCCGCGCGGTATCGAAATCCACGGTGATCTTCCCCCCGAGCCGTTCCATGAGCAATTCGGCGGCATCATTGTGAATCCCGCGGCGCGCCATGTCCACCGTTTCGATCTGTTGCGGCGTCGAGGCGCGGATCGCCTGATAGTAACTGTCGCAGATGGCGAAATAATCGCGGATCGGCCGGCGGAACCGCGCGAGCCCCAGGATATGCGTTTCCAGATGTGTGCCGTCTTCGCGGTCGATGCGCAGCGCCAGCCTGCCCTCCTCGACGCTGAGCGTCAGCCGGTAAGGGCCGGCGTAGCGATCGGGATGCTGCTTTTGCGGCGCGAAATGATTGTTCTCGATCAGATCGTAGATCGCGATTCGGCGTTCCTGCTCGATATCCGCGTTGCGCCACAGGATGGTGCGCTCGTCGAGTTGAACGTCGATGATCCGCGGATCGGCCATCCCGCCAGCCTATCGGCGAGGTGCGCCGTCGAATCAACGATCCACATGAATATTCGCGCGGCGATCTTGAGCAAGCGAAGCATGGGTTTAGAAGGAAGCGCATGGCCACGATCGCAATCGCTCACCCGGCGCCCGCCGCCGAAGGAACCGCCCTGCCGCAGAATGTGGAGGCGGAGGCGGCGTTGCTCGGTGCGATGATGATCGACAATCGCCTGGCCGACGAGCTGATCGACAAGCTGATTCCCGATCATTTCTACGAACCCGTCCACGGCCGAATCTTCTCTGCGATCAAGACGTTGCGCGGCAGCGACATGCTGGCGACGCCGGTGACGCTGAAGCCGATGTTCGAGGCTGACGAGGGGATGAGGGAGCTCGGCGGGCCGGCCTATCTGGCGCAGCTCACCGGATCGGGCGCGGGGCTGATCGGCGCGCGGCAATTCGCGCAGCAAATCTACGATCTGGCGATGCTGCGCTCGCTGGTGACGGTGGGGCGCACGCTCGTCGAGCGCGCGATGGATACCTCCGAAGAGGTCAATCCGCGCGCGCAGATCGAGGCGGCCGAGGAGGAACTGTTCAAGGTTGCGGCCGACGGCGGCAATGAAAACACCGTCAAGACCTTCGCCCAGGCAACCACGGCGGCGGTGAAGATGGCCGAACGCGCGCTCAATTCGGGCGGCCACCTGTCCGGCGTCACCACCGGGCTCGATTCGGTCAACGCCAAGATCGGCGGCATGCACCATTCGGACTTGATGATCCTCGCCGGCCGCCCGGGCATGGGCAAGACATCGCTTGCCACCAACATCGCGTTCAACGCCGCGCGTCGCTGGATGCGCGACATGGAAGACGGCATCCCGCCCGAGCGATCGGTGGGCGCGAAGGTGGCCTTTTTCAGCCTGGAAATGTCGGCCGATCAGTTGGCGACGCGTATCCTGGCCGAGCAATCGCGGATCAGTTCCGAAGCGCTGCGTATGGGCAAGATCAGCCGCGCTGAATTCGGGCAACTGGCGGCGGCGGCGGCGGAGCTGGAGAAGCTGCCGCTGTTCATCGACGATACCGCCGGCCTTTCGATCAGCGCGCTGCACACGCGGATGCGGCGGCTGCAGCGCCGGCACAATAACGAGATCGGCTTGGTGGTGGTCGATTACCTGCAGCTGCTGGCGGGATCGGGCCGAAGCGCGAGCGACGGGCGCGTGCAGGAAATCTCGGAAATCAGCCGCGGACTGAAGACGCTG
>JBQCEK010000200.1:0-6147 GCA_051960335.1 Sphingomonas sp. | reverse complement strand
TAACACCGCCCCTGCATGAGATGCTAGGACATGAAATCCGCGGCCAGCCATGCGATCGAAGCGCGCTAAACGTGTCCCAAGCGAAGGGACATTGCCCTCGGATACGCCATTCTTGAAATCGGCCCGGCCACGGCTGAGACCAATCGTGGGCGCCGGAATTCGGTTACAGCAGTCCTCAATGGCGGAAAGGCGCGGTGCCGTAGCGAATCACCTGGACGGCGAATTGATGAGACGAGGCCAGCATATGAAAATCCCCACCGCCGCAGGTGCGGCGATGGGGATCTATCTCGCGATCGTTGCCGACCGCAGACAGGAACAGCTGGATCAGCCGTTGCTGTCCGACTTGTTGTTGTTGTCGCTGGCGACGACGACGATGCCGGCAATCACAGCAGCCGCGGCCAGGCCGGCGACGATGTAGGTGCCCGAGGTCGATTCGTCGGACTGCTTGCTGGCGTGACGCAGCGAGCTCGACTGACGGACGCCGTTCGTCGGGGCCGACGGCTGAGCAGCCATCGCGACGGTCGACGAAAGAAGGCCAACGGCCGCGCCGACGCCCATGAGAACCTTTGCAACCTTCATACTATTTCTCCTCGCTGAAATCACAGTCACAGGACGCATTAGCCAAATTCTTTATAAAAGCAACCCACTTGTCGTTCAAATCTCGGCGGATTGCGCCGATATCGAGCGGCCTTCGCACGGTTTTCCTGATACGCCCATCCGCAGTTCCCGGCTACAACGAAGTGTGCGACACCCAGTTCCGCCAAACCTGTTGCCAAGAAGATACAGCGGCACAGATCCTTTACCGATGGCAATGCCGTAAACGGCAGCGCCTTCCTTATGGGGCCTTCTCACGCGATGCATCTCTACCGGAAATGCTTATTGACCATAATGTGTTACGCGGTGATTCCGATGGGTGTCGCCCAGGCGGAAGCGGGGATTGCCGCGCAACTGGAAGGGCTGCGGCAGGCAGACATGCGATTGGCGACGACGCTGTATCGGTTGAGCGTCGCCAACGACCAATTGTGCCAGAATCACGCCATGATCACCGGTCTCGCGGTGCATGGCCGGGACGAATATGACGAGCCTGCTCGCGTCGCCGCCGACCAGCACTTTCACTTTGAAAGCGCCATCGGGGTCGAGGGCGTTGTGGACGGTAGTCCCGCCGCGCAAGCTGGCGTCCGCGCAGACGATTCGCTGATCGCGATTGATGGTGTGCCGATCCCCGACAACGAATCGCGCGGGCAGGCGCTCGACGCGATCGATGATGCAGGCGCGAACGGCCCGGTCGCGCTCGATCTCCGACGCGACGGTCAAGATCGCCAAGTGGTCGTTCATCCGATCCGGGCCTGCCACGTTCGCGCCGAAATCGACGTGAGCGGCGATCTGAACGCGGAGACGGATGGCGTTATCATCCAGGTCGATTCGGGTCTGATCAATCTGGTGGAAGGCGATGACGGCGCGCTTGCCGCGATCGTCGCGCACGAGCTCGGCCATGTCGTGCTCGATCATCCGGCGCGGCTGACCGCGGCTCACGTCAGCCGCGGCTTTTTCAAGGGTTTTGGCCGCAGCGCGCGGCTGTTCAAGCAGACCGAGAACGAAGCCGATCGCCTGAGCGTCACGCTGATGGCCAATGCCGGATACGATCCCCAGGCAGCGGTGCGCTACTGGCTTACCTACGGGCCCAGGCTCAACGATCACGGCGGGCTTGGCAGCACGCATCTGTCGTGGCGGGATCGCGCGCGCCTGATCGGCGAAGAGGCGGCGCGCGTTGCCCGCGATCCGGCTCGTCCGATTGTGCCCGATTGGATCAACAGCCGCGATCAGCCGCTGAAATAGACGCGAAATATGCCGGCCGCAGCTTAGGAATTCGGGAAGAGTATATCGCTACGATCGCCATTCAACCTGGACGGCGTGAAGGCGATATGAAGGGCATTATCCTGGCGGGCGGCAGCGGAACGCGGCTCTATCCCGCCACCCTGTCGATTTCGAAGCAATTGCTTCCGGTCTTCGACAAGCCAATGATCTATTACCCGTTGTCGACCCTGATGCTGGCCGGCATCCGCGAGGTGCTGATCATCTCGACGCCGCGCGATCTGCCGGTGTTCGAGGCACTGCTGGGCGACGGTGCGGCATTCGGGCTGGATATTCGCTACGCCGAGCAATCAGCGCCGAACGGGCTGGCCGAAGCCTTCCTGATCGGGGCCGATTTCCTGGACGGCGATGGCGCCGCCCTGATCCTCGGCGACAACATATTCTACGGCGATGGGCTGTCGGGGAAGGCGCAAGCCGCCGCCGCGCAGAAGAGCGGCGCGAGCGTGTTCGCCTATCGTGTCGAAGACCCCGAACGTTATGGCGTTGTCAGCTTCGATCCAGCGACGATGGCCGCGACCAGTGTCGAGGAAAAGCCGGCATCGCCCAAATCGGATTGGGCGATCACCGGGCTGTATTTCTTTGATCGGGACGTGACCGGCATCGCCCGCAGTGTGCGGCCTTCGCCACGTGGCGAGTTGGAAATCACCGACATCATTCGCGCCTATCTCGATCGCGGCGATCTTCGCGTCGAGCGGCTCGGGCGCGGTTATGCGTGGCTCGATACCGGCACGCACGCCAGCCTTCACGATGCCGGCTCGTTCGTCAGGACGATCGAATCGCGCCAAGGATTCAAGATCGCCTGCCCGGAGGAAATCGCGTTCGACATGGGCTATGTCTCGGCCGATCACCTCCTCGCCCGAGCGGCGGGAATGGGCAAGACGGACTACGCCGCCTATCTACGCCGCTGCGTCGAGGTGGCGGCATGAAGCGCGTCGTCCTGGTGACCGGTGGAGCGGGATTCATTGGTTCCGCGGTAGTGCGACACCTGATCGCGCGCGGCGATACGCGAGTCATCTGCCTCGACAAGCTCACCTATGCCGGCAACCTCGCTTCGCTCCGCGAGGTGGAACAGTCTCTCGCCTATCGCTTTGTCCACGGAGATATCGGCGACGGTCCCCTGGTTGCGCGGTTGCTGCGCGAGGAAAATGTGGATGCGGTGATGCACCTTGCCGCAGAAAGCCATGTCGATCGATCGATCGACGGACCGATGGCGTTTGTCGAAACCAATGTCGTCGGAACGGTGCGGTTGTTGCAGGCCGTCTTGGAGTATTGGCGCGCGTTGCCGATCGAACGGCAGGCCTCGTTTCGGTTTCACCACGTCTCGACGGATGAGGTGTTCGGCGACCTGCCGTTCGATCGGGGAATTTTCACCGAGGAGACGCCTTATGAGCCATCCTCGCCGTACTCCGCCTCAAAGGCCGCATCGGATCATTTCGTGCGCGCCTGGCATTCGACTTACGGGCTTCCGGTCGTGCTTTCGAACTGCTCCAACAATTACGGGCCGTATCATTTCCCGGAGAAGCTGATCCCGCTGACGATTCTCAACGCGTTGGAGGGCAAGCCGCTACCCGTGTACGGCGCTGGCGCCAATGTGCGGGATTGGTTGTTTGTCGAGGATCATGCCCGGGCGCTGGATGCGGTGATGAGTCGCGGCGAGATCGGTGAGAGCTACGCTATCGGGGGGCGGGAAGAGCGAACCAATATCGCGGTCGTCGCCGCCGTCTGCGATGCTCTGGATGCGCGCGCGCCGCTGGCGAGCGGGCGTCGCCGGAGATCGCTTATCACATTCGTCGCCGATCGACCGGGGCATGATCGGCGCTATGCGATCGATCCGTCGAAGATCGAACGTGAGCTGGGATGGCGCGCGCAAGAGAGCTTTGCGAGCGGGCTGGACAAGACCATCGACTGGTATCTCGACAACGCCTGGTGGTGGTCCCCGATCCGTTCCGGAAGCTACACCGGTGAACGATTGGGCCTGGCGGCGGGCTGAAAACTATCGCGGTCCATTATAGCCGCGATACCATTCGACGAAACGCCGAATGCCGACGTCGATCGACGTTGTCGGTCGATATCCCAGATCGCGCTCGATCGCGCTTATATCGGCGGCCGTGGCCACGACGTCGCCCGCCTGCATAGGTTGGTAATCGCGCACTGCTGGCCTGCCGCATGCTTTTTCGACCACATCGATGAAGTGTCCGAGCTCTTCCGATCGATTGTTGCCGATATTGTATATCGCGTGCGGCTGAATGCTGCCGCCGGCTTTGGCGAGACCGTCATCGCTTGGCGGATGATCGAGCGACGCCACGACACCGGCGATGATATCGTCGATATAAGTGAAATCCCGCCGCATCTGGCCGTGATTGAACACGGTGATCGGCTCACCCGCGAGGATCCGGCTGGTGAACAGCCACGGCGCCATGTCGGGCCGGCCCCACGGGCCATAGACAGTGAAGAAGCGCAGGCCGGTCAACGGAATCCGATAGAGATTGGCATAAGCCTCGCTCATCAGTTCGTTGGACTTCTTGGTGGCGGCGTAAAGCGATACCGGATGATCGACGCGATCTTCGACGCGGAACGGAAAGCTGTCATTGCCGCCATAGACCGACGAGGAGGAGGCATAGACCATGTGATCGACCCGGCGATTGCGCGCGGTTTCGAGCAGGTTCAGGTGTCCCAGCAGGTTGGAATGCGCATAGGCGTGCGGGTTGATCAGCGAATAACGCACGCCCGCTTGCGCGCCGAGATGGGCGATACGATCGAACGAGCGGTCTTCAAGCGCGGCATTCAAGGCGGCGGTATTGCCGAAATCGAGCTCGAGCATCTCGAACCGATCGCCGAAGCCGGCCAAGGTGTCCGCCCGGGCGCGCTTCAGCGCCGGATCGTAATAATCGTTGAAATTGTCGATGCCGATTACGCGGTCGCCGCGCTCCAGCAGCGTGCGCGACAGGGCGGCGCCGATGAACCCTGCGGCGCCGGTGACTAGAATGGCGTTTCGAGAATCGCTCATGGCGATCACGCTACCAGAAATAGACTGCGGCGCAGAGGCCAGCCAGAAGCGCGACGCCGAAGCCGATCAGAAATTCCCGCGAATGCCACAGCCGCCGGATCGGCGCGAACGGCCCATCGTCATGGTCGAGGCCGATAAACCGGGGCCAAAGCAGCAGGATCAACGTCGGCCACGCCAGCGTCAGCCAGAAATCGTGGAAAGACGCGCGGAAATTGCCTTCGTCGGTCGGCAGCAGCGTCTGGGTCAGGTCATAGGCTTCATTGACCGACTCCGCGATCACGACGGCGAGCCAAGGCTGCCAGTGCCAGGGCGGGCGGCGCAAGACATAAGCGGCAACCGTCAGCACGAGCATGCCCGAGAGGATGTGAAGCGCATCGTCGGGCAAGCCGGTGATCTTGCCCAGATCGACCTTGGCGATCGACCAGTTGAACCTCTCGAGCAGGTCTTTCATGTTCGGCAAGCGAACGCTGGAGTACGGAACGGCAAACCGATCAGCCGAAAACTGCTGCGGCCTGCGGCGGGGCCCCCGTTGTCAGGAACCAGCGGTCGAACCCTTGCAGGCCGATCGCGGTGAGGCGGCCGGTATCATAAGCGCCGGTATCGATCCCGATCCGGTTGGGCCGAACGACCACCTCATCGCTGATGCTGTGGCCGTGGACCACGATCTTGCCGAATTCCCAATCGCTTTCGAGGAAGGTCGATCGGATCCACCGCATGTCTGATTGCCGCTGGCTCTCGATCGCCGTGCCGGGACGCAACCCTGCATGGACGAACAGGTAATCGCCGATCTCGATGCGGTCTTCGAAGCTTTTGAGGAAATCGATATGGCGCTGCGGTACGCGCGCTTGCATCAACGCCAGCAGCTCCGGGTAATCGGTGCGTTCGTAATCCTGCGCGGAGACGCCGTAGCTCAAGATCGTCTCACGCCCGCCGATCCGCCCGAACAATCGAAGCGAATCGATATCGCCGTCGAGCGCGCGGAGGAAGATTTCCTCGTGAGTGCCGAGAAGGAATCGAACGTTGTCATGCACCGCGGCCAGATCGATCAACCGATCGATCACGCCGGCTGAATCGGGCCCGCGATCGACGAGATCGCCCAGAAAGACGATCTGCGTCTGCGCATCGCCGCGCGCGCGATCATCGGCGGCGATTTCGGCCAGCACGTCTTCCAGCAGATCGCGGCAGCCGTGAATGTCGCCAACGGCATAGACGCGCTGCCCCTCGGGCACGCTGCGCGCAGCGATCGCGTCGGGCTGGCGTTTGCGGAA
>JBQCEK010000199.1:0-17798 GCA_051960335.1 Sphingomonas sp. | reverse complement strand
CGAAAGCGATTATCTTTCATCGCGCGGGCCCACACTGCTCGCCTTCTTCCGCGAGCGCAACCTGCTCGTCCGCCCGATGGGCAACACGGTCTATGTCATGCCGCCTTATTGTATCGACGACGCCGATCTGGATGCCATTTACGCCGCCATTGCCGACGCGGCCGAGAACTTGTGATGCGCCAGGCGACGACGATGCTGACGATCGCCACCGATCGGCAGGGGCTGATCGAGGTCACCGACCGCATCGCCGGCTGGGTCGCAAAACAGGACATGCGCGAAGGCCTGTTGACGGTCTTCTGCCGCCATACCTCGGCGTCGCTGCTCATCCAGGAGAACGCCGCCCCCGCCGCGCGCCGCGACCTCGAGCGCTATTTCGCGCGCATCGCACCGGAGTCGGCTGAGTACGAACATGACGACGAAGGCCCGGACGACATGCCCGCGCATCTCCGCGCCGCACTCACCAAAACGCAGCTGACGATCCCGCTGATCGACGGCCAGCTCGCGCTCGGCACCTGGCAGGGCATTTACCTGTTCGAGCACCGCCGGCGCCCGCACCGGCGCACGCTCGCGCTCCATCTCATCGGCGAATAGCGTCCGGTTCGCGAAAAGAGCCGACCAGCTCATACGGAAAGGCCCCCGCTCCGGGGGCATGGAACGGGGGCCAACCTAGCGTTCGTCACGCAGGCGGGAAGCAGGGTGGTGTTCAGGTAACAGGGGGAAAAATCCCGAACGCCCCGCATCCGCAAGAACGCTTCTATGCCTGCGAACCTGTCGCCAATATGAATGAACCGTCAGCGACCGCGAGAATTCCTCCGCGGATCGTTCCAGCGGAACGTGTTGTCGGAAACAGGCGCGTTGAAACGCTGATTCGTCAGGCGGATGGTCGTCCGGTTGTTCTGTGCATCGAGCGCGACCCAGCCTTGCAGCATCAGCCCGCCGGGGGCCGACGCGTTGCGCGCGAAAACCAGCGTGATTCGGCCATATTCGGGATGCTTCGGGTCGCTCGCCTCGACCGATATGATTCGTGGATCGCCGCCGGGAACGACATGGGCGAAACGCGAAAGATCCTTCGATGGATCGATCAGCACGCCAAGCGGCGAATCCCCGACCGGCCAGCGCTGCACCTGCTTCACCGAATAATCGATGAAATACACGTTGTTGCCGTCGCCAACGATCAGCAACGGCACGCCCTTTTGATATTGAAAGCGGATCTTGCCGGGCTTTTTCAGCGTCAGCGTGCCCGTCAGCACCTTTCCGGAACGATCGGTCTGGGTGAAATCGGCGGTCATGCTCTTCACGTCGCGCAAATGCTGCTGCACGGCCGCAAGATCGCTCGTCGGCGCGGGGGCGGCGAGCGCCGCGGGCGCGGCGAGGGCGGCGGCAAGGGTCAGCGAAATTCGAGTGAACACGAAAGTCTCCTGAAGATGAAATCGGGTCATTGCACAGCCGTATTGAACGCGCCGTGAACTTTCCAGTTGCCTCTCATTCATTTGCCGATGCCGGGCGCGCTGCCTAAGGCGACGGGATGACCGTCGCGCCGCTGACTCGCCGATCGATTTTTGCGCAGGCGTGGCCGATCATGCTCGGGCAGACGACGGTGCCGCTGGTTGGGCTGGTCGATACCGCTGTGATCGGGCGCACCGGCGATGCCGCGGCGCTTGCCGGCGTCGCGCTCGGCACGACGATCATCAACTTCATCTTCTGGACCTTCGGCTTCCTGCGCATGGGCATGACGGGGATGACCGCGCAGGCGCAAGGCGCGGACGATGCCGCGGAGGTGGAGGCGATGCTGTTGCGCGGGCTCGCGCTTGGCTTCGGGCTCGGCCTGGCGCTGTTCGTGCTGCAGATCGTGCTCGTCCCGATTGCCTTCGCGTTGCTCGCGGGCGGCGACAAGCTCGATGCGGCGGCGAGTGGTTACGTCACGGCGCGCTTCTTCGGCGCGCCAGCGTCGCTCAGCGTGTTCGCGATCAACGGCTGGCTGCTGGGGCTTGGCCGCACGCGCGCGGCGCTCGTGCTTCAGATCATCATGAACGTCGTCAATCTGGGGCTGGACGTGCTGTTCGTCTGGCATTTCGGCCTGGGCGCGCGGGGTGTGGGGCTGGGTACCGCGTCGGCCGAATGGACGGCGCTCGTCACCGGCCTCGTCATTGCCAGCCGATACACTGGCGGGCTTGCGGTGCTGCGCCGCTTCTCTGCGCGCGCTCTGTTTGCCCGCGACGCGCTCCGCCGGCTGTTTGCCGTCAATGCCGATATCATGGTGCGCACGCTGGCACTGCTGCTGCTGTTCGGCTGGTTCACCAATGCCGGCGCGCGTCTGGGCGCGACCACGCTCGCGGCCAATCAGGTGCTGATGCAGTTCGTCACCGTTTCCGCTTTCGTGCTCGACGGTTTCGCCTTCACCGCCGAATCGCGGATCGGCCAGGCGATCGGCGGCGGATCGGCGGCCGTGCTTCGCCGCGCGATCCGGCTGACGGCCGAGTTCTGCGTGGGATCGGGGGTGCTGTTCGCGGTGTCGATCTGGCTTGTCGGCCACACCGTGATCGATCTGTTGACCAGCAATGCGGCGGTTCGCGGCATCGCCTATGCGTTGTTGCCGCTGGCTGCGATCGCGCCCGCCATCGGTGCGCCGGCCTGGCTGCTCGACGGGGTGTTCATCGGCGCGACTCGGGGACGCGCGCTGCGCAACGCGGCGATCCTTGCAACGGCGCTCTATATCGGCACCGATCTGCTGTTGCGGCCGCTGGGCGCCGCCGGCGTGTGGTGCGCACTTGTATTGAGCTATGTTTACCGTGCGCTGTCGCTCGGCGCGCATCTCCCGGCGCTGTTGCGTTCAGCCGAGGTTGCACCAGCCGAAGTCGCACCCTAGAGCGCGCGCGTCCCTTCGCACTGGAGCGTCTCATGTCCGAAAAGATCAACCGCGTCGTCCTCGCCTATTCGGGCGGGCTGGACACCAGCGTGATCCTGAAATGGCTGCAGCAGACCTATCAGTGTGAGGTCGTCACCTTCACCGCCGATCTCGGCCAGGGCGAGGAACTCGAGCCCGCGCGCAAGAAGGCCGAGGCGGCCGGCGTGAAGCCGGAGCATATCTTTATCGACGATCTGCGCGAGGAATTCGTCCGCGATTACGTGTTCCCGATGATGCGCGCCAACGCGCTGTATGAGGGGCTGTATCTGCTCGGCACGTCGATCGCGCGGCCGCTGATCGCCAAGCGCCAGATCGAAATTGCGCGTCAGGTGGGCGCCGATGCGGTGGCGCACGGCGCGACCGGCAAGGGCAACGATCAGGTGCGTTTCGAGCTCGGCTATTACGCGCTCGCGCCCGATATAAAGGTGATCGCGCCGTGGCGTGAGTGGGATTTGACCAGCCGCACCGCGTTGATCGATTTCGCCGAGAAGCACCAGATCATGGTGCCCAAGGACAAGCGCGGCGAATCGCCGTTTTCGACCGACGCGAACCTGCTGCACACCTCATCCGAAGGCAAGGTGCTCGAGGATCCGTGGGAAGAAGTGCCCGATTACGTCTATTCGCGCACCGTCAACCCCGAGGACGCGCCCGACCAGCCCGAAATCATCACGATGGATTTCGAAAGGGGCGACGGTGTCGCGCTGAACGGCGAGGCTATGAGTCCCGCGACGCTGCTCGCCGCGCTCAACGAGCTCGGCCGCACCCAAGGCATCGGCCGGCTCGATCTGGTCGAGAACCGCTTCGTCGGCATGAAGTCGCGCGGCATGTACGAAACGCCCGGCGGTACGATCTATCACCTCGCGCATCGCGGCATCGAGCAGCTGACGCTCGATCGCGGCGCGGCACATCTCAAGGACGAGCTCGCCGTCCGCTACGCCGAATTGCTCTACAACGGCTTCTGGTTCTCGCCCGAGCGCGAGATGCTTCAGGCGGCGATCGACCACAGCCAGGAAAAGGTCGCCGGCACGGTGCGGCTCAAACTCTACAAGGGCGGCGTGCAGGTGATCGGTCGCAAGTCGCCCAACAGCCTCTATTCGGAGAAGGTCGTCACCTTTGAGGACGATCAAGGCGCATACGACCAGCGCGACGCGGCGGGGTTCATCAAGTTGAACGCGCTGCGGTTGCGGCTGCTCGGCCGGCGCGATCGGGGATAATTCTAAGGCGCTGTTAACTGTGTTCGGCTAACGGATCGGGATGGCACCGCGGAAATCCGATCCGAACCAGCCCCCGCTGTGGTGGCAAACGCGCTGGTTCATCTTCGTTGCCATGGCGGCGGCGGTCGTGCCTCTGCTTTGGCCGCCAATTCCCCCGCTCACCGATCTCCTTGGGCACATCGGCAGCTATCGGGTGCAGTTAGACGGCGCTGCCGATCCGCATTTGAAAAACTGGTATGAATTTCACTGGGCGCTGATTGGCAATCTCGGCGTCGAGCTTCTGATCGTTCCCCTGTCGAAGCTCTTCGGGATCGAACTCGGCGTGAAGCTGATCGTCATGGCGATCGCCGCGATCACGGTCGCCGCTTTGCTGCTGATCGCCCGCGAAGTTCATGGGCGCGTGCCGGCCACGGCGCTCTTCGCCCTGCCGCTCGCCTACAACTTTCCGCTGCATTTCGGCTTCGTCAATTTCGCGCTGGCGATGGCGCTAGCGTTGCTCGCCCTTGTCGGGTGGCTACGGCTCGGGCGATCCGGTCACTTGCTACTGCGCAGCGCATTATTCGTGCCGATTTCCTGCGGCATCTGGATTTGTCATGCTTATGGCTGGGGATTCTTGGGGATTCTCGCCTTTTCGACTGAGCTGGCCCGCCAGCGAGATGGCGGCGCACGGTGGCCGGCCGCCGTTGTGCGAAGCGCCGCGCAGTGCCTTTCGCTCTGCGTGCCAATCCTTCTGATGGTGGCGTGGCGATCGGGCGCGGTCGCTGGCGGCACGGGTGACTGGTTCAACTGGCCGGTCAAGCTGTTGTGGCTCATGGCGGTGCTGCAAGATCGCTGGAGCCTGTTCGACCTGCTGTGCGCGGGCCTGCTCTACCTCGTCGTTTTCGCGGCGCTTCCTGCGGCGCGAGAGCGATTCGCACCATCGCTGGGCGTCGCCGCGCTGTTGCTGACGCTGATCTTCGCGGTCATGCCGCGCATCCTGTTCGGCTCAGCCTATGCGGATATGCGACTGGCGCCCTATGCGCTGGCGATCGCGCTGATCGCGCTGCGACCGATCGACAGCGAGAGAATACGCAGCATGGTCGCCTGGGGAGCACTGGCCTTCTGTCTTGCGCGGTTGGTCGGCACGACCGCGAGCCTGGCACTATACGATGCCCGCTATCAACGCGAACTGGGGGCGCTCAATCACATCCCGGTGGGCGCGCGGATCGCAAGCTTCGTTGGCTTTCCTTGCGGCGGGACATGGTATTCGTCGCGGCTTCTCCATCTGCCGTCGATCGCGATCGAGCGCCGGCGCGCGTTCACCAACGATCAGTGGTCGTTGGCCGGCGCGCAACTTCTGTCGGTTCGCTACGAGGCGGCAGCGCCGTTCATGATCGATCCTTCCGAAGCTGTCGTGGCCGATGATTGCCCGGCGGGCTTCTGGCAGATTTCTCGCGCGATCGAAGCGGTGCCGCGCAGCGCCTTCGATTATGTCTGGCTCATCGATCCGCACGCCTATCGCCCGGAGGCGACCCGTGGCCTGACGCCGATCTGGCGCTATCGCACGAGCGTGCTGTTCCGGATCAATCACTTGGACGATCGGCCCCGCTGATTAAACTGGTGGATCGGCCATAAAGCGCCGAATTGCGCCGGCAACCGCTTGTCGAGCGCCCCCCGTCCCCTCTAAAGCACCAAAATATGGGGGATCGTAACACCGCCGAAACACATTGGTGGCAGACGCGCTGGTTCGTCGTCGGGATCGCGCTTGCCTCCATCATCCCGTTGCTCTGGCCGACCATCCCGCCGATGGTCGATCTGCCCGGCCATATGGGGCGCTATCGAGTTCAGCTCGATATCGCGCGCGATCCGTGGTTCACGCAGTGGTACAGCTTCCACTGGCAGTTGATCGGCAATCTCGGCATCGATCTGCTCGTCATTCCGCTCGCCCGGATCTTCGGGCTCGAACTCGCGGTGAAGCTGATCGTGATGACGATTCCGCTGCTCACCGTATCGGGGCTTCTGTGGATCGCGCGGGAAGTCCACGGCCGCATTCCCGCGACGGCTTTGTTCGCCCTGCCGCTGGCCTACACTTACCCCTTCCATTTCGGGTTCGTGAATTTCGCGCTGTCGATGGCGCTGGCGCTCAACGCCTTCGCGCTGTGGCTGCGACTTGCCCGGCTCGGCCGATTGCGCCTGCGCGCGGCGCTGTTCGTCCCGCTGTCATGCGGGATATGGATTTGCCACACCTATGGCTGGGGAACGCTCGGCGTCCTCGCCTTTTCGGCGGAGCTGGTACGGCTGCACGATCGCGGCCACGGCTGGATCAAATCATGGTTTCTCGCCGTGCCGCAATGCCTGCCGCTCTGCTTGCCGGTCGTGATGATGGTGATCTGGCGCGGTGGCCAGCATGTCAGCGGGCAGACCACCGACTGGTTCAACTGGGAGCTCAAGTGGCGCTGGGTGAAGGATATCCTGCGCGATCGCTGGAAGATGTTCGATCTCATCTCGCTGGGCGTCATCGCGCTGCTGCTGGTGAAAAGCCTGCGCGATCGCACGATCACCTATTCGCGCAATCTCACGCTCTCGGCGCTGTTCCTGCTCGCGGTCTATCTACTCTTGCCGCGCATCGTGTTCGGATCGGCCTATGCCGATATGCGGCTTGCGCCATTCGTGCTGGCGGTGGCGGTGATCGCCCTGCGCGAGCGGCCGGGCTATCACATGCGCGATGCGAGCCTGATCGCCGCGATCGGCCTTGCCTTCACGCTGGTGCGCTTGACCGCAACGACCGTCAGCTTCGGCCTGTATGCGCAGACCTACAAGACCGAGCTCACCGCGCTCGATCACGTGCCGATGGGTGCGCGCGTGCTGGGGCTGGTCGGCGGGCATTGCTACGATCCCTGGGCGATGTCGCGACTGGAACATTTGCCGGCGATGGTGATGGTCCGCCGCCGCGGCTTTTCCAACGATCAGTGGAACATGCCGGGCGCGCAATTGCTGAGCGTCACCTATCGCGGCGCGTTGCCGTTCGCGCACGATCCGTCAGAAATCGTCACCGAGCGTGCCTGTTACCGCCAATGGTGGAAGACGATCGATCAGACGCTCGCCGAGTTTCCGCGCAGCGCGTTCGATTATGTCTGGCTGATCAATCCGCCGCGATACGATCCCGCGCTGGTCGGCGATCTGCGCCCGGTATGGCGAGCGGGGACCTCAGTGCTCTACAAGGTGCCTGAGGCGAAACCGCCGCTGGCGGAGCGCGAAGCTGCGGTCAGGCTTTCTTGAACGGAGTCAGCTCGGCGAGGAACGCCCCGTCCGCGGCCACGGCGTCGCGCTCACGCGCCAGGAAATCGGCGATCGCCCGGCGAAAGGCTGGATCGGGGATGTAATGCGCCGAATAGGTCGGCGTCGGCTCATAGCCGCGCGCCAGCTTGTGCTCTCCCTGCGCGCCGGCCTCGACCGTCGTAAGGCCGCGGTCGATGGCGGCGTCGATCGCCTGATAATAGCATAGCTCGAAATGCAGGAACGGCACGCCCTCGCTGCATCCCCAATAGCGGCCGTAGAGCGTGTCCGCGCCGATCAGGTTGAGCGCGCCGGCGATCGGTCGTCCATCCCGCTCGGCGAAAATCAGCAGGACCTTGTCCGACATTTCTTGTCCGAGCAGCGAGAAGAACGAACGCGTCAGATAGGGGCGACCCCATTTTCGCGCGCCGGTATCCTGATAGAAGCCCCAGAAAGCGTCCCAATCCGCCTCGCGAAGATCAGAGCCGGTGACGCGTCGAACGCTCAGCCCGTCCAGCGCGGTGGCGCGTTCCTTGCGGATCGCCTTGCGCTTGCGCGATGCGAGCGCGTCCAGAAAAGCGTCGAAGCTCGCATAGCCCCGATTGCGCCAGTGGAATTGCATGCCCTGCCGAATCAGCCAGCCGGCCTGTTCGAAAAGCGCGATCTGTTCAGGCGAGACGAAGGTCGCATGCGCCGAAGACAGGCCATGCTGATCGGTCACCGCCTCCAGCGCGGCGATCAGCGCTGGGCCCGATGCGGGATCGCGCAGCAGCAGCCGCGGCCCAGGCACCGGGCTGAACGGCGAAGCGATCTGGAGCTTGGGATAATAAGCCCCGCCAGCGCGCTCCCAGGCATCGGCCCAGGCGTGATCGAAAACATATTCGCCCTGGCTGTGGCTCTTCGCATAGGCCGGGGCGATCGCCGCGGGGGCGCCATCCGCGCCATCGACGATCACCGGCACGGGTTGCCAGCCCGTCCGCGCCACGGCGCTTCCCGATCGCTCGAGAATCGACAGAAAGGCGTGGCTGACGAACGGATTGGCCGTGCCCGCGCAAGCATCCCATTCGGGTGCGGGCACGGCCGATACGCCGGCCGCTATCCGTGCCGTGATCGCTGCTTCGCTCACTGGCCGCGACGGTCGATCGTCACGATCGGTCGATCAGGTCCTTGGCCGCCTTGCCGGCGAGCAAGCCCAGCACGAGCAGAATCAGGAACACGGCAATCGCGATGAAGAACAGGATCTTGGCGATCCCGATGAACGCGCCGCCAACGCCGCCGAAACCGAGCACGCCGAGCACCACGCCGATGATCAGGAAAATGAACGCCCATTTGAGCATAATGACCTCCCGCCTGTTGCCCGATCAGCTCTTGCGGCTTGCCTCGAACAGGAACCAGGCGCGTTCCTCGGCCTGATCGGTCCAATCGTCGAGGATGCCGCTGGTCGCATTGTCCTTCGCCGCATCGACGATCTCCTTTGCTTCGCGCAGGCTCTCGACCAGCTTGAGATTGTCGTCGCGAAGCTCGGCCAGCATGTCGTTGGGCTTCACGAAATCCTTGTCACTGTCCTTGATCGTCTGGTGCCGTGCGATGTCGCCGATCGAGCGCAACGTGGTATTGCCCGTCTTGCGCACGCGCTCGGCGATTTGATCGGTCGTCGCGAAGATCTGCGCTGCCTGAGCGTCGAACAGCAGATGATAATCGTGGAAGTGCGGGCCGGAGACATGCCAGTGGAAGTTCTTGGTCTTCAGATACAGCGCGAACGAATCGGCAAGGATGCCATTCAGGGCTTCAGCGACGGTCTTGGCGGCGTTCGACTGGATGTCGGTGGGCGTCTTGAGGGAAGCGTTCGGGCTGGCCATCGCTTGAGCTCCTTGGGTCAAATTGCGGGATCGTTACGATAACGGTCCACTGCCAGATTGGGTCCGGCGCGGGCATCCGCAATATCCCGATGACAGCAATCGCCGCGCTAGATCAGTCGCAGCGCGCTCAGACCGGAAATGGCGCCGGCGATCAGCAGCAGCGCGGCGATGACGATCCGGATCGGCTTCATCGGCAGCATGGCGCGGCCCGCCTCCCCGGCGATTACCGAGGGCGCGAGCACGGCCAGCCCGCCGATTGTCGCGCCGACCGCGGCCAGCGCCGGGATCGGCGTGCGCGCCGCGAGCGCGAAAGTGATGAACTGCATGCGATCGCCCAGGCCGAGCGCCAGTGCCCCCGCCAGGCTGGCGATGAAGGCGCCGGCGCGGGCATCGCTCACCTTGGGCGGCTTGATCGCGAATAGCGCCGATCCGCCCGCGGACAGCAATGCGAAGGCGAGCATCAGCGCCTTGGCGTTGGGGGAAAGGACGGGCGCGATCAGTACGCCGCCGATCGCGGCGAGCGCGTTGATGACGCACAGCGCGATCGCGAGCGCGGCGATGACGACGCCCGGTCGCGCGAATCGCGTGCCGAGCATCGCGGCGAGCCATGCCGAGCGATCGGTCACCTGGGTGAGGAGCGCCGCGACCAACGCGGCCATCAGCGCATCCACGATCAGATCAGCTCGACAAGCGCACCGAGCAGGCGGCGACATAGGCGTCGCACGTGGCGCCATCGACTCGCTCGCATCCGATCGCATCGCGCAGGATATCGAGCCAGCCGTGGATCAGCGCCCCCCGCTCGCCGCGGGCCAGCGCCGCGTCGAGAACATGGGCGACCGAAACCGCCGGCTGCATGCCATTGGCCTGCGCGATCCGCCGAATCGCATCGAGATCCTCGGCCAGGTCGCGCGGCAGCCCCCGCGCCGCGCGCAAATCGAGCGCGGCGATGCGCTGCGCCAATTCGGCGCGAATGCTGTCGGCCTCAAGATTTCGGCTTTGGTTGTCCCCCATCGGTTCACTCCCCCTCGAGCATCGCTGCAGCGTGCACCTGAATGGTTAACGCTCCGTTGATGCCGGGTTGCTGTGGCGTGCGGCGGGAAAGGGGCGGGCGCGCTTGACTTTCGCGGCGATCTGTCGCATCCGCCCCAGCCTGTAGAGCGGCGGACGCGTTCGCCGCTTTTTCATTTCAGTCACGCAGGATTTCAGGTCATGGCCAAGCCGACCACCGTCAAGATCAAGCTCGTCAGCTCGGCGGACACCGGATTCTTCTATGTCACCAAGAAGAACCCGCGCACGCAGACCGAGAAGCTGAGCTTCCGCAAATATGATCCCGTCGCGCGCAAGCACGTCGAGTTCAAGGAAGCCAAGATCAAGTAATCGGTGCGGGCGCGGCGACGCGCCCTTTCCGCCCCGGCGGGAAATCCAGAGCCGCAAGCGGGAACGCCTGCGGCTTTGTCGCGTCCGTGCGCCTTCTAGTTGACCGTCTCTGGCATCAGCGCGCTCACTTCCTGCACGAAGCGGGCGAGGCTGATCGGCTTGGAGACATAGGCGTCGGCGCCGGCTGCGCGGATGCGATCTTCGTCGTCGCGGCCGGCATAAGCGGTCACCGCGATGATCGGAATGCGGCGAAGCACGTCATCGGCCTTCAGCGCCTCGATCAGCTCATAGCCGCTGACATGGGGCATCTGGATGTCCATGATGATCAGCTCGGGATCGAAATCGCGCGCGCGCGCCAGCGCATCGCGCCCGTCGCGCACCGGCTCCGCGGCAAACTCGTGCGCGCGCAGCAAGTCGCAGAACAGCTTCAGATTGAGTTCGTTGTCCTCGACAACGAGCACCCGTTTTGCCACTTGCTGCTGTCCTCCGTCGCAACCGGTATTGATTAGCCCATGTTCCCATTCGAGACAATCGAGCCCGACGACGCGGCGCTTGCGCTTCGCGCGCTGGCGTGGACGCTTGCCGAGCCGGATCGCGCCAGCCGCTTGCTCGGCCTCACCGGATTGACCCCGGATGACCTTCGCGCCCGCGCTGGCGAGTCGAGCATCCATATAGCAACCCTTTGTTTTCTTGAGAATCATGAGCCGGACCTGATTGCCTGCGCTGACGCTCTCGGCCTCGCGCCGGCGGCGCTCGTCGCGGTTCGGCAGCGTCTGGAGGCCCGATGAAGCCGCTGCTGATCTGCGACTGCGACGAAGTGTTGCTGCACATGGTGCGTCATTTTGGGACATGGCTGCGCGAATCGCACGACATCGCTTTCGCGCCCAATGGCGGCGATTTCGCCACCAGCATGACTCGCGCCGATGGATCGCGGCCGACTCGTGACGAGATGTGGGGTCTGCTGGGTCAATTCTTCCCTGCCGAAATGGAACGCCAGACGCTTGTGCCATACGCCCGCGAGGCGCTGGCCGCGATCGCCGAAACGGCCGAGATCGTCATTCTGACCAACCTTTCCGACGCCTGCCGCACGGCGCGGATCGATCAGCTTGCGGCATTCGGGATCGCGCACCGCGTGGAATGCAACCAGGGCGGCAAGGGCGATCCCGTGGCGCGGCTGGTTGCCGAACATGGCGACCCTGTAACGATATTTGTCGACGATCTGGCTGTCCATCACGAATCGGTCGCGCGGCATGCGCCGCACGTTCACCGGTTGCACATGATCGCCGAGCCGAGCCTGGCGGTGGACGTGCCGCCCGCCCCCGCGGCCCATGCCCGGATCGATGATTGGCGCGAGGCGCAGGGATGGATCGCCGCGCGGTTTGCCGAAGGCGTGCCGGCCAAGGCTTGACCAGCCGGGCGGTGATGGGCCACGCCACCGCGCATGACCGATCGAATCGAAACCAAGCTGGCCGAGCTCGGCCTCACCTTGCCCGAGCCCGCCGCCCCCGTCGCCGCCTATGTTCCCGCTGTCGAGGCGGGTGGGCTTTTGCATATTTCCGGCCAGCTGCCGTTTGATCACGGGCAGTTGATGACCGGCCGCCTCGGCGCCGACCGCGACCTCGATTACGGCCAGGAGGCCGCGCGGCGCTGCGCCCTGATGCTGGTCGCGCAGATGAAGGCAGCGCTCGGCGGGCTTCACCGCGTCGAACGGATCGTCAAACTGGGCGTCTTCGTCAATTCGACCGCCGATTTCACCGATCAGCCCAAGGTCGCCAACGGCGCATCGGAGCTGATGGTCGCGCTGTTCGGCGATGCCGGCAAGCACGCGCGCTCCGCGGTCGGCGTTCCCACCCTGCCGCTGGGCGCCGCGGTGGAGATCGACGCGATCGTGCAGATCGCGCCGGCGGACGATCTGGCGAGCTGATCGTCCGCTTCGTTGCACACCGGCGGCCGAAAGTTCCGAAAGTTCCGGCAAAGCGCATCGAGCGATGCTTCCTGTCGTCGATTGGCAACATCGATGGCTGGCGGCGATGAGAAAGAGCGGACAGGTTCGGGTGGAACAATAGCAGAACATGGCGTTGTAGGAAAGGCGCGATCAGCGCCCATGATCATGGCGCTTCTTCTTCGGGCATAACACCGATAGGCTGGCCGGAAGCGCTGGCGGGAGGGATTTGAATGGCGATCGAGGAGATGGAAGCGTTGCCGGCGACGGCATCGCTCGACCACCAGCCGCATTTCATGGGGCACCCGATCGGGCTCTATTACATCGCCTTCACCGAAGCGTTCGAGCGCTTTTCCTATTACGGCATGCAGGTGTTGCTGGTGCTGTACATGGCGAAGCAGCTGCTGCTGAGCCCGCATGTCGAGAACATCGCCGGTTTCGCGCAGTTTCGCGTCGCGCTCAGCTATATCTACGGCTTCGCGCCGTCGAATGAAGCGCTCGCCTCGCACATCTTCGGTCTCTACACGAGCCTCGTGTATCTCACGCCGATCCTCGGCGGGATCATGGCCGATCGCTGGCTGGGCAAGACCAGGGCGGTGACGCTGGGCGCATCGCTGATGGCGGTCGGCCATTTCCTGATGGCGTTCGATTTCTCGTTCCTGATCGCGTTGCTGCTGCTGGTGCTCGGCGTCGGCCTGTTGAAGGGCAACCTCGCGAGCCAGGTCGGCTATCTCTATCCGGCGGGCGACAATCGCGCGGCGGACGGTTTCCAGATCTATTATATCGGCATCAACGCCGGCGTGATCATCTCCCCGCTGATCTGCGGGACGCTCGGCGAAAAGGTCGGCTGGCACTGGGGATTCGGCGCCGCGGGCGTTGGCATGGTGATCGGCCTGCTGATCTATCTGTCGGGCCGCAAATACCTGCCGCCCGATCCCAAGCTCGACAAGACCGTCGCCGTCGCGCCGCGCGCGGCGATGTCCGGGCGGGACTGGCGCGTGTTGATCGTGCTGCTGGCGATGATCCCGGTGCTTGCCGTCGGATCGATCGGCAACCAGCAATTGTACAATGCCTATCTGTTGTGGGCCGATCGCAGTTACGATTTCAACCTGCTGGGCATGCGGATGCCGACCACCTTCCTGGCGACGCTGGATGCGGCCGTCAGCGTCACCTTCCTCGTCGCGGTGGTGGCCTTCTGGCGCTGGTACGGCAAGCGCTGGAAGGAACCGGACGAAATCACCAAGGTCGCGCTCGGCTGCTTCATTTCGTCGACCGCCTTCGTGATCCTGGCGCTGGCCGCCACGCATGCCGCCGCGACGGGCACCAAGGTGAGCCTGTGGGTCGCGTTGCTCGTCCATACGATCAACTCGATCGGCTTCGCCAACGTCTTCCCGGTCAGCCTCGCGCTCTATTCGCGGGCGGCGCCGCGCGCGATCGCGGCGACCATGCTGGGCATCTATTATCTGTTCCTGTTCGGGGCGAACACGCTGGTCGGCTGGGTCGGCGCGTGGCTGGATCAGATGCCGCCGATGCAGTTCTGGGGGCTGCATGCGGGCTTGATCGTGGCGGCCGGCGTCGTCTTCGTCGTGGTGCGCGTGTTGTTCGGCGGCCTGCTGCGGCCGGATACGACCGAGCCGGCGCTTCAGCCGGCCGGCTGATCGGCCAACCGCGCGGCGCGCAGCGTCCACAGCATCGCGCCGGCGAAGCCGATCGCCACGACGACGTAGAGCCAGAAGCCTGCCCACGGGCTCCATCGCCAATGTTCGGCGGGGAAATCGCGTAGCGCGCCCCAGCGGAATCGCTGTTCGATCACCCAGTCCCAAATCGGAAAGGCCGGCCCGGCGGGCGCGGTGATCTCGGCCGCGGCGACGATCAGGTTGAGCACCACCGAAAGCGCCAGCAGCGCGAGGCACGCCGTCTTCCACGCCCAGTGCCGGGCGAGCAGCCAGGCCGGGCCGAAGCCGATCGCCAGAAAGCCGAGCGCCGGCACCGACAGGCGCGGGCCGGTGGAGGAGCCGCCGTCCCAATAGACGTAGGAGGCGTTGATCAGCACGACGATCATCGCCGCCGTCACCGCCATGATCCCCAGGTCGCGCGTCGCGCGCGCGCGGATCAACAGCGCCAGGCCAAGAGGCGCGAGCAACAGGACCGGCGCGATCCAGATCATGCCGCGTCTGAGCCCGCCGACGATCTGCCAGATCACATCGGGCTTGGGGTAGGTAAGGCCGAACAGCCCCTCGTGCATGCCGGCAAAGCCGACCACGCCTTCATAGCCGAGCTTGAATACCGTGCCGAACGCGATGAGATTGTAGATCACCAACGGGATCATCGCGATCATCGCGCTCCCCGCCGCGAGCGCCATTGCCCGCCAGCGCTCCGTCGGCGGGTAGCGCCAGAGCCGCCACAGCGCCCATAATCCGATCGCAAATCCTGTCAGCGCCGCCTGATATTCGACGACGATCGCCCAGCCGAGCGCCAGCCCGGCGATCACCGCCTGTGCGCCGGAAGGATGCTCCTCACGCGTCCCGCGCCAGATCGCGATCGCCCCGATCAGCAGCAAGGCCGCGGCCGAGGCGTGGCCGCAGATCGTCGTCGACCACCCCCAGATCGGTGTACCCAGGGCGTAGCCGATGCCGGCGAACAGCGCCGCTGCGCTGCTGCCGGTCAATTCCAAGGTGAAGCCGAACAGCATCGTCGCCGCGATCGCCGTCAACAAGGCCGAGGTCAGCGCGGACGCCAGCCGGACGCGGGGCCGCATCAAGCCACCGATGCCGATGTCCGGAAAGATGCGCTGTTGCGCGATGGCGCTGGTGCCCGTCACCCAATTGGTGGCGGCGACGATCGGCACCGCCATCAGCGTCATGCCCGGCGCCTTGTCCATATAGGTGTGGCCGCCGAAATCGGCCTTGTCGATCGTCAGCGCGCCGAATTCGTCGATCGTCGCATCGTGATGCTCGACCAGCGAGATCGCGGCGAACATTCGTGTCGCGTTATTGGGATTGAGTTCGTCCGAACCGAACCAGGCGCCGGACAGCCACACCAGCACGAACAGCAGCGCCGCCAGCCGCGCGCGCGCCACACGGCCACGCGCATGGGCCTGCGCGCCGCTTTTCAAAGTCATCACGATGCCGCTGAATCCCGAAGATCGATCACGGAATATTCGATTGCGCTTCCTTGCGCGCTTCGCGTTCGCGCTTGGCCGCCGCCGCCTGCTTGGCGAAGCAGCCGCTCGCGCCGCCGGGGCCGACCGTCGAGCAACTGCCGACGCCGCTTGCGCCGGCATCGAGCACCGCCTGATCGCGCGCCGCCCAGCTTTCGTTCTCGGGCGTCACCTGCAGCTCCCGCAATTCCTTGGGGATGCGATATTGTTCGTCGGCACCGCGCCTGCTGCACACGACGATTTCGCGGCCGCTCGAATCGGTCGGGCATTTCTGGTTGCCGTAGATCACCAATACGCCGTTCTCGGGCGCGTTCTGCGCCGCCGCCGGCAGGGCGACTGCCGCACCGGCCACAATCGCGGCTGCCAGCGCTGCTCGCGCGATAATCATTGCCATCGGCTCACTCCTCGTCGCGCCATCAAGCACCTGCACGGCTGAACGCACCATGACGCGGATCAAATCCGCTTGGCCAGCGCAATCGCCGCCTTGCAGCCCAGCCGGATCGCGCCCGACAGCAAGGGATAGGCCGGCGCATCCTCAGCGCCGCTGGCCAAAGCGGTGTCGCGATGCTCCAGCTCCTCGGCCTGGAACTCGGCGATCGCGCCGCTCAATTCTGGATCGCTTTCACCCAGCGTGCCCAGTTGATCGGCATAATGCTTGTCGATCTCGGTTTCGACCGCCGCGGTGCAGGCCATCGCGGCTTCGGGGCCGATCGCCGCAGTCACGGCGCCCAGCGCGAAGCCAGCGACGTGCCAGAAGGGCTGGAGAAGGGTCGGCCGCACGCCGCGCCGCGCCATCATCGCATCGAAAAAGGCGCGGTGACGCTCCTCCTGCCGGGCCATGCCGGCGATCGAGCGCGCCGCCGGCGATCGATCGCCCATCACCGCCAGCTGCCCGGCGTAGATGCGGATCGCGCCATATTCGCCGGCCTGATCGACCCGGATCATCGATCGCGTCGGCTCGCGCCGATCGCCGGGCCGCCACCCGCTCATTTGATCCGCTGCCCGCGACGCATCAGCGACGCGATGACGATCGCGCCGCCTAGCGAGAAGATCGCGTTGAACCCGGCGAGCGAAATGCCGAACATCGTCCATTGCGGCTGATCGCAGCGCACGATCGGCGCGGCCATGATCGCCTTGAGCATGTCCTCGGTCGACCCGCCCGATTTGATATCGCTGGTGCAGGCGGTCATGCCCGCCCACCAGTGATATTCGGTCCCGGCGTGATAGATGCCGATCGCGCCCGAAATGGCGATCGCCAGCGCGGCGAGCCACACCAGGCCGCGGCGATTGGCCATGCCCGGCACGATGAACGCCAGCACCGCGATGACGACGGCGGCATAATGCGGCCAGCGCTGCCACTGGCACATCTCGCACGGCACCAGTCCGCCGAACAGTTGCGATCCCCACGCGCCGGCGAGGAGGGCGGCGGGCAGCAGCAGCGCGATCCACCGCGCGAGGTTGAACGAACGATCAGCCAAGGCTCAATCCTTCTTGGCGGCGGCGGGCTTGGTCGCGGCCGGCGCCGGGGCCGGCTTCTTGATCAGCGCGGCGACCTCGGCCGGGCCGCCGAGCCGCGCGATCGTCTTCGCCGCATAATAAAGCTGGAAATCGTCGATGCCCTCTTTCTTCAGCTGATCGGCGGTTTCGCTGAAGCGCGGATCGTCCTTCGAATCGGTTTCGATCGCGGCGTCATCGGCCTTCAGCTCGTTGATCAGATGCTGGCGCAGATCATCCTCGCGGAAGACGGGCCGATCCTTGTAATCGGGATCGCTGAGATCGGGCACCGCGACATCGGGCTGGATGCCGCCTTCCTGCACCGATCGGCCGGACGGCGTGAAATAGCGCGCGGTCGTCAGCCGCAGCGCGGTATCGGGGCCGAGCTGGATCAGCGTCTGCACCGATCCCTTGCCGAAGCTGCGTTCGCCCATCACGATCGCGCGGTGCTGATCCTGCAGCGCGCCAGCGACGATTTCCGAGGCGGAGGCGGTGCCGGCATTGGTCAGCACGATCAGCGGCAGCCCGTGCGCATCGTCGCCCGGCTTGGCGTAATAGCGCTCGATATCGCTCTTGTCGCGGCCGCGTTGCG
>JBQCEK010000198.1:0-6857 GCA_051960335.1 Sphingomonas sp. | reverse complement strand
GCGTGAAGGGAGAGGACGTTTCCGAGGTGATCCTCGGCCAGGTGCTGACCGCCGGCCAGGGGCAGAATCCGGCGCGCCAGGCGTCGATGGCGGCGGGCGTGCCCAAGGAAGTGCCGGCATGGGGCGTCAACCAGGTATGCGGCTCCGGACTTCGCGCCGTGGCGCTGGCGGCCCAGGCGGTGGCGACCGGTGATGCGACGATCGTCGTCGCCGGTGGCCAGGAATCCATGTCGCTCTCCGCGCATTGCCAAAACCTGCGCGGCGGCACCAAGATGGGCGACGTCAGCCTGGTCGACACGATGATCAAGGACGGCCTGACCGACGTGTTCAACGGCTATCACATGGGCATTACCGCCGAGAATCTGGCCGAGAAATATCAGGTGACGCGGGGGCAGCAGGACGAATTCTCGGTGCGATCGCAAAACAATGCCGAAAAGGCGCGCGGCGCGGGCCGCTTCAAGGACGAAATCGCCCCGGTAACGGTCAAGGGCCGCAAGGGCGATACCGTGGTCGAGGATGACGAATATATTCGTGCCGGCGTGACGATCGACAGCGTGTCGGGCGTGCGGCCGGCGTTCAAGAAGGATGGCACCGTCACCGCGGCCAACGCCAGCGGCCTCAACGACGGCGCTGCCGCGATCGTGGTGATGAGCCGCGACGAAGCGGAAAAGCGTGGCAGCCCGATCCTCGCCACGATCAGGAGCTGGGCATCGGTCGGCGTCGATCCGTCGATCATGGGCATCGGCCCGGTGCCCGCCACCAAGCGCGCGCTGGAAAAGGCCGGCTGGAGCATCGCCGATCTCGATTTGATCGAAGCCAATGAAGCCTTTGCCGCGCAAGCGCTGTCGGTCGGCAAGGAACTCGGCTGGGATGCCGACAAGGTCAATGTCAACGGCGGCGCGATCGCCATCGGCCACCCGATCGGCGCGAGCGGCGCGCGCGTGCTGACGACGCTGATCTACGAAATGGCCAAGCGCGACGCCAAGAAGGGCCTCGCCACTTTGTGCATCGGTGGCGGCATGGGCATCGCCATGTGCATCGAGCGCGACTGAACCGTCAGTCGCTCCAGGCGCAGTCGAATCGGCTGCCCAGACTGGTGATCAGCTCATATTGCGACATGCCGCTCGCCGCCGCGGCGGCGGGCAGATCGTAATCGAGCGTTAGCCAGTCGCCTTCCGCAAGGTTAGGGACGGCGTCCACTTTCACAGCGGTGAGATCCATCGAGACGCGACCGATCACGGGCAGCGTCAGGCCGTCCAAACGCGCCGCGCCGCGATTGGCCAAGCCGCGAAAATAACCGTCGGCGTAGCCGATGTTGAGGATCGCGACCGCGGTATCGGCCGGTGCGGTCCAGGTCGCGTTATAGCCCACGGTCTCTCCGGCACGAACGGTGCGACGCTGCAGCACCTGCGCTTCGGGGGTCACGACCTGGCGGATCGCCTGATGCCCGCTCCGCTGCCGCCCGCCATAGAGCGCGAGACCCGGCCGCGTGAGATCGAAGGCATAGCCCTCGCCGAGCGCGATGCCGGCCGAATTGGCGAGGCTCATCCGCTTGGCGCTCGTCTTCCCCGCCAGCGCGGCGAAGGCATCGCGCTGGCGCGCATTCTTCGCCACATCCTCATCGGCGCAGGCAAGATGGCTCATCAGCGTTTCGATGGCGAGGCCGTCGAGCAGGCCGGCCGCCACGTCTTGCGCCGCTACGCCCAGCCGATTCATGCCCGTATCGACCATCACGTCGCACGCGCCGCCGCCCGCTTCGCGCCAGCGTGCGATCTGCTGCACCGTGCCGAGCACCGGCCGGGCGAAGCCGGCGCGCGCCGCCGTCATGTCTTCGGCGCGCAGCCCATGAAGCACCGACAGATTGAGCCCCAGCGGCGCCCGCGCCTCGGCCTCCGCCCAGGTGGCGACGAAGAAATCGCGGCACCCGGCGCTCGCCAGCCGTTCGGCGACACCCCGTGCGCCGAGCCCGTAACCGTCCGCCTTCACCGCCGCCCCGCAAGCGGCGGTGCCGCTCATCGCGTTCAGAGTGCGCCAATTATCGGTAAGGGCCTGGCTATCGAGACGGAGGCGAAGCGGTGCGTTCATTCTCGCGGCGTTAGCCGCCCCGGCGCGGCATGGCCAGTCAACGTCGCCGCGCTTTCGCCGGGGTTGCGTCGACCAGCCAGAATCCTGTGACGACCAGCGCGATCGCCACCACGATCCAGGTGTACCACAGGCCGGCATAGGGATCGCCCGTCCGCGCGACGATATATTGGCTGATGAACGGCAGGAAGCCGCCGAAATAGCCGGTTCCCAGATGATAAGGGATCGACATCGAGCTGTATCGGATGCGCGGCGGAAACATCTCCGCCAGCAGCGCCGCGACCGGGCCGTAGGTCGCGCCCGAAAGGATGCTGAGCACGAAAATCGCGATCAGCATCTTGGCGATGCCGGCGGGGCCGGGCACGACCTTGTCCAGCGTATAGCCGCTGGCCGCGAGCGTCCGATCCAGCCGCGCCGGCGTGGGATCGTCCACCGTCACCCCGCCCACCGTCACGACCGTGGCCGGCGCGCGGACGGTGGTGTAGGCGATGCCCTTCTTCGACAGATAATCGAGCATCCGCCCGCAAGTATCGGCCTGTTGCTTGGCGAACGGGCTGTAACCGCAATGCGGGCCGGAAACGACCACAGGCGCCCGGCGTGCCGCCGTCGCCAGGCCGGGATTGGCGGCGCTGCCGATCGCCCAGAAGATCGGGAAAAGCAGCACCAGCGTCGCCACATAGCCGATCATGATCGGCCGCTTTCGCCCCACCCGATCGGACAATCGGCCGAACAGCACGAACCAGAACAGCCCGGCCAACACCCCGGCGCCGGTGATCAGCTGCGCGGTCGTATCATCGACGCGCATCGATTGCTGCAGGAACGACAGCACGCTGAAGGTCGCCGTGTACCATATCACCGTCAGCCCCGCGGCGATGCCGAACAGCGCCACCAGGATGCGCTGCCAATTGCCGGGATAGGTGAAGCTTTCGACGAAGGGATTTCGTGCCGTCTCACCCGCCTCCTTGATCGCCTTGAACACCGGGCTTTCGGACAGCTTCAGCCGCATCCACAGCGACACGCCGAGCAGCAGCAGCGAAAAGACGAACGGTGCCCGCCACGCCCAGGCGAGCCATGTCGGCTCCGAAACAAGCGCCTTCGTCGCCAGCACGACCGCGAGGCTGAGGATGAACCCGCCGGCGACGCCCGCTTGTATGAAACTGGTGTAATAGCCCGCCTTGCCCTTGGGCGAATGCTCCGCGACGTAGATCGCCGCGCCGCCATATTCACCGCCCAGCGCCAGCCCCTGCGCGATCCTGAGCAGCAGGACGATGGCCGGCGCGGCAAACCCGATCGCCGCGGCAGAGGGCACCAGCCCGACCCCGGCGGTGGCCACGCCCATCAGCGTGATCGTCACCAGAAACGTATATTTGCGCCCCAGTTTGTCGCCGAGAAACCCGAACAGCACCGCGCCGAGCGGCCGGAAGCCGAAGCCCACCGCAAAGCCCGCCCAGGCAAGCAGCGTCTGCACCGTCTCGTTCCCGGCTGGAAAGAACGTCTTGCCGATGATCCCCGAGGCGGCGAGCGTGCCGTAGATGAAGAAATCATACCATTCGAAGATCGTGCCGAGCGCCGAGGCCGAAATGACGAGCCTCATTTCCTTGGCGCTCGGTTGTGCGTCGTCGCTGATCGTCGTTGCCATTGGCTGCTCCCCTTGCGCGGAGATGTAGCCGGATAACCGCCGGGGTGAAAGTTGTTGCGCAGGCGGCCGCTTGAAGGATGGAGCCTTTGAAGACGAGCAGCCAACCGCCCTTTTACACCTATTTATCAAATTGTTCCCAAATAAGCCTCCAACCGGCGGCAAAAATTTTGCGGCACAATCTTTTCCTTCCGACGTTTTCAATCTCATGATGAAACGCATTACGATCCTGCTGAGTGCAGCCGCGATTGTGGTTGCGACACCCAGCTTTGCCGCCACTGGCGATCTCCAGATCGAGGCGCAGGCGGCGATGCTCTCGCCTGACGATTGGGTGTGGAACGACGACGGGGCACGAGGCCCGTTGAGCATTGTCGTCAGCCTGCCCGATCAGCGCGCCTATGTTTACCGGGGCAAGCGGATGATCGCGGTATCGAGCATCTCCACCGGGCGCGACGGCAAGGAAACGCCGGTCGGCGTATTCCCCATCCTGCAAAAGCAGGTCCACCATAAATCGACGCTCTACGATTCAGCGCCGATGCCATACATGGAGCGCCTGACCTGGGACGGCGTGGCGCTGCATGCCGGAAGCACGCCGGGGTATCGCAATTCGCACGGCTGCGTGCATTTGCCGACTGCTTTCGCGAAGAAGCTTTACGGCGAAACCACCGTCGGCACGGTGGTCCAGGTTACCGACGCGTCGGTGGTTGCAACGGATCCTTCGATGCTGCCGCCCGATCCTGCGGTCGATCAGCAGGAGACGGCCGCTGCGAACGCGACCGTGCTCGCCAGCACCGATTGATCGTCACGCCTTTCCATCGCTCAGCATCTTGATGATGCCGGAGAAATCAAGCCCGCCATTGCCCGCCGCATCGAACGCCTCGTAGAGGTCGCGCGCTTTCGCCCCGATCGGCGTCTCGGCGCCCGCCGTCGCGGCCGCTTCCATCGCCAAGCGCAGATCCTTGAGCATCAAGGCAGTCGCGAAACCGCCCTGATAATCGTGATCGGCGGGCGTTTCGGGCCCGACGCCCGGCACCGGGCAATAGCTCGTCATCGACCAGCTCTGCCCCGACGATACCGATGCAATGTCGAAAAAGGATTGCGGATCGAGGCCCAGCTTTTCGGCCAGCGCGAACGCCTCGCACGTCACGATCATCGTCGCGCCCAAGATCATGTTGTTGCAGATTTTCGCGGCCTGCCCGGCTCCATTGGTGCCGGCGTGGATCACGGCCTTGCCCATATCGGCGAGGAACGGCTCGGCGCGCTCGAACGCCGCCTGCGGCCCGCCGACCATGAAGGTGAGCGTACCCGCATTCGCCGCGGCGATGCCCCCGGAAACGGGCGCATCGACGGCGGTCAGCCCTTCGCCGCACGCTGCCTCGGCAACGCGCTTTGCCGTCGCGACGTCGATCGTCGAACAGTCGATCAGGATCGCCGCGGTCGATGCTGCGCCGAACACGCTTTCGGCATAGACCTGCTCGACGTGCTTGCCGGCGGGCAGCATGGTGATCACGGCCTCCGCGCCATCGGCCGCCTCCGCCGCCGATCCAACGGGCAGGCACCCCGCCGCCTTGGCCCGATCGAGCGTATCGGGCGAGAGATCGAAGGCATGAACGTCATGCCCCTTCTTCGCCAGATTCGCGGCCATCCCGCCGCCCATGTTGCCCAGACCGATGAAACCGACGCGTGCCATTGTGTTATCCTCTCAATCGTCACCCCAGCGGAGAACCGGGGTCCCATTCCGCTCAAGACCCCGGCTTTCGCCGGAGCGACGTGCCCTTATTTCCCTGTCCAGTTGCCCGGCCGCTTCTCGACGAAGGCGGCCATGCCTTCTTTCTGATCCTGCGTGCCGAACAGCCCGTTGAACAGCCGCCGTTCGAACTGCACGCCCTGCGCAAGCGTCGTTTCGAACGCGGCGTTGACCATTTCCTTGTTCGCCTTCACCGCCAGCGGGGCCATCCCGGCGATGGCGCCCGCGGTCTTGACCGCTTCCTCGATCAGTTCCGCGGCAGGAACCACGCGGCTGACGAGCCCGGCGCGTTCCGCCTCTTCGGCGCCCATCATCCGGCCGGTCAGCACCATTTCCATCGCCTTCGCCTTGCCGACCGCATGCGTCAGCCGCTGCGATCCGCCCATGCCGGGCGACACGCCCAGCTTGATCTCGGGCTGGCCGAACTTCGCGGTGTCGGCGGCGAGGATGAAGTCGCACATCATCGCCAGTTCGCAACCGCCGCCCAGCGCATAGCCCGCCACCGCGGCGATCACCGGCTTGCGGGTGCGGGTGAACTGCTCCCAGCCCGAAAAGTGATTGCTGCCGTACATTTCGGCGAAGCCCATTGCCTGCATTTCCTTGATGTCGGCGCCGGCGGCGAACGCCTTTTCGCTGCCCGTCAGCACGGCGCAGCCCTGGCTGTCGTCAGCATCGAACGCGGCGAGCACGTCGAGCAATTCGCTCAGCACCTGGGCGTTGAGCGCGTTGAGCGCCTGCGGCCGGTTGAGCGTGATCAGCGTCACGCCGCCGCGCTGTTCCACTTGAAGTGTTTCGTAGGTCGCCATCTTACCGTCCTATTGTCACGTATTTAATTATTCGGCGTCCAGGCCTGATCCTCGGGCAGCGCCGCGAAAATCTGGTCGATCACATGATCGGTCACGCCTTCGGGCGTCGACGGATTCCATTGCGGCGCATTGTCCTTGTCTATGATCACCGCGCGGACGCCTTCGAGGAAATCGTGGCGCTGCACCACGCGACTACCGACGGCATATTCCTGGCGCATCTCATCGGCGAAGCTGTGCATTGCCGCGCCCTCGCGCAGCAGCCGCAGCGAGACCTTCATCGTCTGCGGCGATTTGGTCTTGAGGATCGCGAGCTGCCCGGCGGCCCATTCACCAGCGTCGGCAGCGAGGGCTGAGTAAATCTCTTCAAGCGTGTCCGCGGCGAACAAGCGGTCGATGTCGTCGCGATGATCGAGGATCGCGGCCGCCGGCGGATCGATCGCCAGCGCATCCAGCGCCGCCTCGATCGCCTGTGGATTATCCGCAATCCGCGCCCTTGCTTCGTCCAGCGCCGCGCCGGGAAGATAATGCGTCGCCAGCCCCAGCGCGAGGCATTCGGCCCCGTTCAGCCGATGCCCCGTCAGCGCGA
>JBQCEK010000197.1:0-2972 GCA_051960335.1 Sphingomonas sp. | reverse complement strand
GATAGGGCACCTCGTCGAGGCTCGGCACGCGCACGAAGGTCACCTTCGCATTGCCGTCGGGCGCGACGTAATCGGGGATTTCGCGCTCGGCCAGGCTCTGCGCTTCCATCACCAGCGCCATTTCCTGCGCCTTCTTGCCCAGCGTGATCTCGTCGCCGACGAAGCAGCGGCGCGACGCGATGTTGCACTTCACGCCATTGACACGGATGTGGCCGTGGCTGACGAGCTGGCGCGCCGCGAAAATCGTCGGCGCGAACTTGGCGCGATAGACGATCATGTCGAGCCGCTGTTCCAGCAGGCCGATCAGGTTCTGGCCCGTATCGCCCTTCATGCGCGATGCTTCCTGGTAGCAGCCCTTGAACTGCTTCTCGGTCACGTCGCCGTAATAGCCCTTCAGCTTCTGCTTGGCGCGCAGCTGGATGCCGAAATCGGAAACCTTGCCCTTGCGGCGCTGGCCGTGCTGGCCGGGGCCGTATTCGCGCTTGTTGACCGGGCTCTTCGGGCGACCCCAGATGTTTTCGCCCATCCGGCGGTCGAGCTTGTACTTGGCGCTGTTGCGCTTCGACATCGATAATTCCTCAATTGCTACAACGTTATGTCCGGTATCGCTCTGATCCGACGAATCGGGCAGGGCCACCGCTTCACCGGTTGCGGGGCCAATTGCGAAGGCGCGGCCTGTTGCAGAAAGGCGTGACGAGGTCAAGCCTATCGCATGGAGGAGCCGGCAGTCTGCCGCTGCGCTTGATCGAGTGTGGCACGGGCATCGTCGGCGTTGGTGCCGTCAATCGCCTTCCATTCTTCAGCAGTGTGGCAGGTGCGTTTGGGCAGATAGCTGCCGGTCGTCTGTTCGGAGCGACAGATTTTCTTTTCCTTGGGCGGCTTGGCATCCTTATCCTGCTGGCCGGCGACTGCCGGGCTTGTTAGCAGGGCAGTGATTGCAATCGTCATCATTACACGCATGGGGCGACTCCTTATAAGAACATGCACCAACTGAGAGGAAGAATCGTTTTGGGTCAATATCCTGCGATCGCAGGAGCGGCCGAATTTGCTTTCGACCGTCGCGCGGCTATCAGCGAAGCTATGAATCAAACCATCCTTTCCGGCCCCGATTGCATGACGATGGCCGAGGTGCGCGCCGGCGTCGATCAGGTCGATCGCGAGCTGATCGCGCTGCTCACGCGCCGGTTCGCCTATATGGACGCCGCTGCCCGCATCAAGCCCGAGCGCGGCCATGTGCGAGACGAGGCGCGCAAGCGCCAGGTGATCGACAATGCCCGCGCCGCCGCGCGTGCCGCCGGCATCCCCGAAGCAGCGATCGCCGCGTTGTGGGACAGTCTCGTCGAAGCCTCGATCGCCTATGAGTTCGAGGCGTTCGACCGGCGCTAGCCGCGCGGGCGCTTCTTGCCGTCGAGCGCGCTCAGCACGCCGCGCAGCGTCCGCAATTCCTGGCTCGACCAGCCCGGCTTGGTCAGCATCGTGCGCAGCGTCCGCCGGGTCGTCGCGCTGCGTTCGGGCGGGTGGAAGAAGCCGGTCCGCTCAAGCATCGCGTCGAGCTGTGCGTACATGCCTTCGAATTCGTCCTGCGGGGCGGGCGGATCGATCGCGGTTTCGGGCGGCGAGGCCAGCGTTTCGCCCTTCGACCATTCATAGGCGACCAGGATCACCGCCTGCGCGAGGTTCAGCGAGCCGAATTCGGGATTGATCGGCACCGTCACGATCGTGCGTGCCAGCGCGACGTCATCGGTCTCCAGCCCCGATCGCTCGGGTCCGAACAGGATCGCCGAACGCCCGGCCTGGCCGCGCATCTCGCGCGCCGCCGCCTCGGGCGTGAGAACCGGCTTGGTCACGCCGCGCTTGCGCACGGTGGTGGCATAGACATGCGCGCAATCGGCCACCGCGTCGGCGACGCTGTCGAACACCGTGGCGCCTTCCAGCACCACGTCCGCCCCGGATGCCGCCGGCCCGGCCGAGGGATTGGGCCAGCCGTCCCGCGGGCTCACCAGCCGCAGCTCCGCCAGCCCGAAATTGAGCATCGCCCGTGCCGCCTTGCCGATATTCTCGCCAAGCTGCGGCCGCACCAGCACGATGACGGGTGTCGTCATTCCATCACGTCCATTCGTCCTGAGCAGGGCGGAAGCGGGAGCGCGGGCCTCACCCCTTGCCCACCTCATTCACCGTCCCCGCGAATTCCTCGAAATCGCGCGCTTCGCGGAAATCCTTGTAAACGCTGGCGAAGCGTATGTAGGCGACTGAATCGAGGCCCTTGAGCCCTTCCATCACCATTTCGCCGATCGTCTTCGCCGGAATTTCGGGGTCGCCCTGCGTTTCGAGCTGGCGCTGGATGCCGGACACCAGTTTCTCGATCCGCACGGGATCGATTGGCCGTTTGCGCGTGGCGATCGACACCGAACGCATCAGCTTCTCGCGGTCGAACGGCTCGCGCTTTTCTTCGCTTTTCAGCACCCACAGGTCGCGCAGCTGGATTCGCTCGAAGGTGGTGAAGCGCGCCGCGCAGCCTTCGCACTGCCGTCGCCGGCGGATCGCCGCGCCGTCCTCGGTCGGGCGGCTGTCCTTTACCTGGCTGTCCTCATGGCCGCAGAACGGGCAACGCATCGATCAGGCGTCCGCATAGATCGGGAAGCGGGCGCACAAGGCGCGAACGCGTTCGCGCACGTTGGCCTCCACCTGCGCGTCGCCGGCCTCGCCATTCTTGCGCAGGCCATCAAGCACGTCGGCGACCATATGGCCGATCTCGCGGAATTCGGCCACGCCGAAGCCTCGCGTGGTGCCGGCGGGGGATCCCACGCGGATGCCGCTGGTCTTCACCGGCGGCAGCGGATCGTTCGGGATGCCATTCGTGTTGCAGGTGATGCTCGCGTGCTCCAGCGCCTCGTCGGCATCCTTGCCGGTGACGCCCAGCGGCGAGAGGTCGATCAGCGCCAGATGCGTGTCGGTGCCGCCCGAAACGAGAT
>JBQCEK010000196.1:0-5131 GCA_051960335.1 Sphingomonas sp. | reverse complement strand
CGATGCCGAAAAGCTGATCGGCCAGGGGTGAAGAACGAGGAGCGAGACTCGGAACGGCGGTGAGGGGTGTGTTTCCCGTTGCCAACCGCCATCCCTTCCCATTGCGCGGTGACACCTATACCCCTTGCCGCATGTTGCTGATCGTAGGGACCGTTCGCTTACCGCCCGAGAATATGGAGGCCGCTCGCCCAATCATGAAGCGGATGGTTGACGCCAGTCGCTCGGAGGATGGCTGCGTCGAGTACGGCTATGCAGAAGATGTGTTCGAGCCAGGCCTCATCCACGTGAAAGAGATGTGGACTGATCAGGATGTCTTGGATCGTCACTTCGCCTCTGCGCACATTGTCGAATGGCGAGCGGCTTGGCCCGGTCTCGGCATTGGTGATCGGGACTTGCGGGTTTATGAGGTCGCGGAACCACGCAGGACTTAGCGTTTTCCGCTTGCAGGCGTGAGGCCAAGCTGGATAATGGCAACAACTGCGGCGACATCTGTCCCTACGAACGTTGGAACTTGCTGTCGGACCAGCATGATGCCGGCCCTCGCGCGTCTTCTTCGGCGTTTGATGCCTTATGCTCGCCCCTGTGTCAGCGCAGCCGCGACACGCTCTTCGCCTTCTTCACTTCACCCCACACACATGACTGTCAGTGGTTGCGAAAGACCGGGGCTCATCGGATCATATACCGCCCTCGACAACGGCAAGGCCGGCTTCGGCGAGCGCCGCCGCCACATCCGCAACGCAGGCATCGACCAGCGAGGGATCGGTCGATCGCACCACGAAGTTGGCGCCGACCCGGCCGTCGCGGAAGAACGGATAGCTGCCGATCGCCACGCCCTCGTGGCGGCGTTCGGCGTCGCGCAGCAGATCGGCGACTTCGCTTTCGGCCACCCAGCTGCCGATCGTCCGGCTGATCAGCGGCGCGCCGCCTTCCAGCGTGCCGGTCAGCGCGTCGAGCATGCCTGCGGTGATGTGCGGCACGCCGGCCATCACGAAGATGTTGCCGATGCAAATCCCCGGTGCGCCCGACATGCGGTTTTCGATCAGCGACGCGCCCTCGGGCACGCGCGCCATCCGCTTGCGTGCCTCGGTCAGCCCGCCCCGCGTTTCGTAATAGCGCTCCAGCACCGCCAGCGCCTTGGGATGAAACACCACCGGCACGCCCAGCGCCGCGGCGATCGCATCGACAGTGATGTCGTCGTGCGTCGGCCCGATCCCGCCGGTGGTGAACAGATAGTCGTTGCGCGCCCTGAGCGCGTTCACCGCCTCGACGATCGCCTCGGTCCGGTCACCCACCACGCGCACTTCGACCAGCCGGATGCCCTGCACGCCCAGCCAGGTCGCGATCTGCGCGATGTTCCTGTCCTGCGTTCGGCCTGACAGGATTTCATCGCCGATGACGATGAGCGCGGCGGTCCAGATGCGTTCTGCCATGCCGCGCGGCATAGCCCGCCCCGCGCCCCTCGCAAAGCCCCGCCCGCTTCGCTATATCGCCTGCATGACCGATTATGTGACCGTAACCGATGATGCCCCGCTGGCGCGCACTGGCGCGATCAAGCTCCACGATGCCGCCGCCTTCGAAGGAATGCGCCGCGCCGGCCGGATCGCCGCCGAAACGCTCGACATGCTGGCGCCGCACGTCGTTCCCGGCGTCACCACGCAGGCGCTGGACGACATGATCCGCGATTTCATGGTAAAGGCAGGCGGCGTGCCCGCAACGCTGGGCTACCGTGGCTATACGCACAGCTCGTGCATCTCGATCAACCACGTCGTCTGCCACGGCATCCCCGGCGATCGCGTGCTGAAGGATGGCGATATCGCCAATATCGACGTCACCGTCATCATCGACGGCTGGCACGGCGATACCAGCCGGATGTTCTTGGTCGGCGACGTGCCGATCAAGGCGCGCCGCCTGGTCGACGTCACTTACGAATGCCTGATGATCGGCATCGAGCAGGCGAAGCCGGGCAATCATCTCGGCGACATCGGCAGCGCCATCCAGCGTCATGCCGAAAAGCACCGCTACGGCGTGGTCCGCGATTTCTGCGGGCACGGGCTCGGCCGCCTGTTCCACGATGCGCCCGAGGTCGTCCACGCCGGCCGCCCCGGCACCGGGCCGGAGCTCAAGCCGGGCATGTTCTTCACGATCGAGCCGATGATCAACATCGGTCGCCCCGACGTGAAGATCCTCGACGACGGCTGGACCGCCGTCACCCGGGATCGCTCGCTCTCGGCGCAGTTCGAACATTCGATCGGCATCACCGAGAACGGCTGCGAGATCTTCACGCTGAGCCCCAAGGGCTACGAAAACCCGCCTTACGTGTGACGGGACGGGAGCACGGCGGATCGCGCCACACGCCCGCCCCATCGCCGATCAGCGAATCCGCTTGAAATGGAAGGTGCGCACAGAGGGCGCGCCGGCATCATCCACGGCAGCGTCGGATTCGGTCATCTCCTTGCCGTCGGGCGCGATCGTATAGACGCGCACCGAGGTCGGATGCTTGTCCTTGGCCAGGCTCATCACCAGCACGTTGGGCGCCGGGGAGCTGAAGGCGGCGCTGTCCGCGTCGGTCGTATCGCCCTCGGCCTGCACCGCCTTGCCGTCGCGGCGGTAGGTCGATGTCACGCGCCGCACGCTGCCGTCCGGTGCAGTGATCGCCACGGTCGTGCGCCACTGTCCCGCCCCGGCATCGGCAAAGGTGAAAGTGACTCGCGCCGGCCCTGCCCCGAATCCGTCGGGCATCCGCGTGCGATCGAGTTCCCATTCGCCAAGGATCGGGGATGCGCCTGCCGCCGGCGCCGCGCGCGCGACGGCGGAGGTCGGTCGAGCGATGGCGGGGGCGCCGGCGATCAGGGCCAGCGCGGCGATGGGCATGAATGCGGCTTTCAGCGGGGTAGTCGAACAAGGCATCTCACTTCTCCTGTTGTAAAGGCTGGATCGGACGTTTTTCAGGCGCGAGCCAACGCCGCGGCACGCTGGGCGTGCGCGTGATGCTGGGCGTAGGTGGAGGTCGCTATTATCGGTCGCGGACGGGCGGGTGCGCTATCCTGGATGCTCGTTTACGGCAGCGGGAAGCAGCTGGTCGTGCCACTTGGCCACTCCCGACAGGGTCGCCAGTTCGATGGCCAGCACCGCGCCCTGCAACAGCGCGTCCGAGCTATCGAGGAACAGGACGCTCATGAAGATGACGAGGGTGGTCGCCCCGGCCAGCGCGAGCATCGACAGCCGCCGGACCCGGCTCCAGTTGCGCTCCAGCATCGCATGGGCGATGCACAAATGCCCGATCCCGAGCATCAGCAGGAGCAGCATCAGCGGGAAGGCGGCCGCCTGATACACGCTGCGGATCAACGCCTCATGCTCGGCGCCCAGCAGCAACGCGCCGCGAAGCCCTTCGCGCCCCGGATACAGATAGGGCAGGCCGAACAGCGCGCACCCGATCTGGACCGAGGCCATCGGCACCATCAGGCCAAGCGCCAGCGCGTAATTGGTCAGCGTGTAGCGGCCCTGCTCGCGCGTCAGCATCTCGCGCCAGGCCGCGGCGAAGCATCCGGCGGCAAACGAAAGCGAGCGGCCATCCGCCACCGCCTCCTCGAACTCCGCGCGCATCGCCGCCGACCATTCGCGGCGACTGTCGTCCATGCAGCACTCGGCCAGCGCCATGATCGCCCGAGGCAGCGCCGCCTTCACAGCCGCACCGCCTTCAACGCCAGGCCCTCCCGCTCACCGGCCATTTCCAGCGCCAGCGAAAAGCCGGCCGCCGTCAGCCGATAGGCGTGGCGCGCAGGCCGCCCCGGCTGCGCCGGATCGCGCCATTCTGCCTCAACAAGCCCTTGGTCGGTCATCCGCATCAGCAAGGGATAGAGCGTTCCCGACGCCAGCCCGGTTTCCTTCATCAGATCATAGCCGTGCCGCCATTCCTGGCGCTGCACCGACAAAGCGTCCAACAAGAGCCGCATTTGCTTCGAGGGTTGTCTCTTCCGTTCCATGTGATGTTTACAACATATGTAGATTTAAGAGTCAAGAGCCGGCGGAACCTCCATTGGCGGGCCCTCGCCGGTGCTACTCTGGCCCCGTCGCCGCAGCCCGCCGCGCCGCATTTGCCGCTTCGTGCGCAAGGCGGTTCGGCAGAGGTAGTCGTCGGCCATCCACCAGTTTCATCACCCAGGTGACCGCCGTTTCCAGCGAAACGCGGTGGCCGATGCTGACGTAGATCGGATTGGCGCGCGCGCGCGTTCTCAGCGCCACGCCGATCTGTTCGCCGCGATCGTTCAGCGATGCGGTGTCGCCCGGATCGGGGCCAAGCGCCCCATCGATTCGCCCGCACAACAGGCTCTTCGCGCAGCCGATTGTCGGCAGATCGGCGACCACGCCCAGATGAGTGGCAAAGCCGCACCGGCGCGGATGCGCGATCCCCTGCCCATCGACCAGCAGCAGATCGGGCCGCACCGCCATCCGATCGAGGATCGCGAGCAGCGCCGGCACCTCGCGAAACCCCAGATAGCCCGGCACATAGGGAATCGCCGGCACCACCGTCAGGCTGTGCGCGGGCAGCGCCGCGCCGTCGGGCCAGTCGATCGGCGCCACGGCGGCATGAATCGGCCCGCGCGTGTCGCGCCATTTCATCGATGTATCGACGCCGGCGATCGTCCGCACCGGCCCGATCCGGTCGCGTCGCTCGGCCGCAGCGGCAATCTCGCGCTGCGCCTCGCTCGCCGCCCGCAGATTGGGGGGCGCGAGCCAGTCGGGCGGAATCGAATGGTCGTCCATCGCTCGACTCAACGCCGCGCCGCCGATTTGGATCACCTTTCGTTCCGTTTTGACTTTCCTACAACGGCCCAGTTGTGCCATGCTTCAGCCTTGCCTGGTGCCTGTCGATCCTTCCTTCGTAGAATCGCGCGCCGTGAATCGTTCAACCCGATGGTTGAGCGTCAGCGCTCGCCCTTCGCGATCAATAGCGTTTCTTTTGAGGCGCTTATGATCGTTTTGCACAAGCGGCGATATAGCTGCGACACGCTCCACTTTCTCCACTTCACCCCATCCCCGTCATGCCGCATTTTTGGGCAGACACGGCCGGCTGCATCAATTTTCGGCACGGATGGCGGTCGTTTTGAGCCCGGGCCACAGGCAGTCTTGC
>JBQCEK010000195.1:0-6508 GCA_051960335.1 Sphingomonas sp. | reverse complement strand
CTCCGCAACACGCTGGTTTCGGCCGCGCGGCGTGAGGGTTTCGCGCTCGACGAAGACGCGCTGTAATGCCGACGACCGGGCTCGCCGGGCTGTTCGTTTCGTCGCTCATCACCTTCTTCGTGGTGATCGATCCGCCGGGTTGCGCGCCGATCTATGCCGGCCTTACCGCCGGCGCGCCTCGCGCGCACGTTCGCGCGATGGCGATCCGCGCGGTCTTCGTCGCCGCGGCGATCCTGTTCGTCTTCGCGCTGTTCGGCCAGGATATTCTCCACGCGCTCGGCATCAGCCTCGATAGTTTCCGGATCGCGGGCGGCATCATGCTGTTCCTGATCGCGCTCGAAATGGTGTTCGAAAAGCGCACCCAACGCCGCGAGGACCGCGCGCAAAAGATCATCGACACGCCGGAGGTGGAGGACGTTTCGGTTTTCCCGATGGCGATGCCGATGATCGCCGGCCCCGGATCGATCGCCTCGGTGATGCTGCTGATGTCCAAGGGGCACGGCATCGAACGGACGCTGGTGATCTTGGCGGCAATGGGCGCGATCCTGGCGCTGACGCTCGTCGCGCTGCTGCTGGCCGGGCCGCTGATGCGGATCATGGGGCAGAAGATCGAGGCGGTGATCACGCGCCTGCTCGGCGTGCTGCTCGCCGCGCTGGCGGCGCAGTTCGTGATCGACGGAATCCGGGCGAGCCTGATCTAGAGCGTCGCATCGTCGCCGATCCGTTCGCGCTGAGCGAAGTCGAAGGGCATGTAACCCCCTTCCAATGTTGGATTTCTCCTGGTCTATCCTTGGCGATGGACCGGCATCGACCCTGCGCTTTTCACCGCCACTGCCGCGCCGCCGACGCGCGAGCGGCGCATGGCCGGCGCGCTCCCGGCGCGCATTCGTCGCTTCGGTGTCGCGCCGCTGTCGCATCCGGGTCGCGTGCGCGTCGCCATCCTGGCGCGTCGCTGGCGCAAAACGCCGCAAAACCCTGCGACGCTCTGCACTTTCTCCACTTTACCGCTCAGCGAGTCGTCGCGGCGGGCAGCGGCTCGATCTGGAACAGGCGCAGCGGATCCTTGCGCGGCAGGGGCAACGGATGAAGCCAGGGGAAGGTCTTGCCGTGCGCCAGCTGATCGTAGAATCCGCCCGGCGCGCGCGCGCGATAGACGGTGGATTCGGCCATGTTCGGGCAGATCAGCAGCAGCGTCGCGTGATGTTTGGCGGCGATCGCGCGGAATGTGTCCGGGCTGCCCTGAAAGGCGTGCTGCACGTCGAGGATCGCGTCGCCGTTGCGATGATAGGGGCCGGCGACGGCGTCGTGATGGGTGATCGTGATCAGCCGGGGGCCGAGATCGACGAAAGTCATCACCACTTGCGGCCGATAGCGATCGAGCGGCTGCAACGCCGGGATGGTCGGGCAGAAACGGCTGGCGCGATTGATGATCTTGGTCCGCGCATTGGGCTGCGCATTCGGCAGATAGCGCATCGTCAGCCCGACGAACATGCCGGAGACGAAGGCGAACGCGCCCACCGCGCCGAGCACGCGGACGAACGGATTGGGATTGCGCATGATCCACGGGATCAGCACCCAGATCACCGCCGTCGCGCCGACCACCGCCAGCAGCTGCGCATCGGGGCCGACGCGCACTTGCCACAGCAGCATCGACGTGGCCGTCATCGCCAGGATCAGGATCGAAACCCAGGGCACCAAGGCGTCGCTGCGGCGCGCGCGCCAGGCCGAAAACGCGGCGCACAGCACACCGATCACCGGCATCACGCCCAGCGGATAAGCCATGTTGAGCGGCTGCTTGTAGATCGGCTTGGCCTCGCGGACGTTGTCCAGCCAGTTCTTCGCCAGCTCGGGCGAGACTTGCTCGGGCCGGCCCAGGCACTGCGGAAACAGCAGGGCGAAACCGGCGGCCAGGATCGCCGCCGCGCCCACCGCCAGCGCGATCCGCAAGGATCGGCGCTCGGGGCTCAGCCGGGCGAGGATGAACAGCAGCACGCCGGCGGCGATCATCGCTGTCAGATAGACCGGCGTCAGCGCGTCGCATCGCATCGCGCGATTGGCGTCGGAGGCGAACAGCGCGAAGCCGATCGCCGTGCCGCCGGAAAGCGTCAACGCATAGACCGTCATCCGCGGGGCGGCGGCGCGATCCCACACCCAGCGCAGCGCGATCACCGCGCCGGCGATCGCAGCATAGGGCAGCATCTCCAGCCCGATCGACAGCGACAGCGCGCTGGCCAGCCCCACGGTCATGCCGCCGCGCCGCCGCTCGGGATCGGCGAGCCCGGCCATCATCAGGCTCAGCATGGCGAGCTGCCAGCCGCTCAGATCGATCCGCTCGGGCTCGAACATCGGCATCGTCGCCGGCGCGCTGACCACCAGCAGCACCAGCGCCAGCGGCCATGCGATCGGGCTCACCAGCCGGCGCACCGTGAAGGAAATGCCGATCATCGCGATAGACAGCGGCAGCAGCGGCGCGATGCCGCAGGCCAGCCGCTCCGCCCAGAAATTGCTGGTGAACAGCCGGAAGAACAGGATCAGCCCGGCGATCGGCAAATCGACGACGCGAGTCCAGTGGATGTCGAAACCCGCCGGCGGGTTCATCCGATACTGGCGAAGGTCGTACCAGCCCTGCCCGTCGAGCAGCGCGCGGACCTGCATCAGCCGCATATTGTCGTCGGTGTCGCCCAGCGCCAGCCAATAGACGTGGCCCCAGTTCTGCCAGAGATAGACGATCGTCACCAGCAACCAGGCCAGCAGCGTGAGCCGCAGCCAATTGCGATCCAGTTCCTGCCTGATCGTCCAGGCGCCGCCGCTGCTGTCGCTCAAAATGCTTCCCTCGCTCGTCTCGCCGCATTAGTGCGGCCGGCGTAAAGGGCAAGGTGGCGCGTGACGGCGATAGTGCGACGGATCGAAACATTGCGGAGCAGCGGGGTGATCGGCCAGCTGATCCGCTTCGGCATCGTCGGGGCGATCTCGACGGTGATCTATGCGATCGTCTATCTGCCGCTGGCCGATCATGTGTTGCCGCGCGGCTGGGCGGTCGGCGCGGTGCCGCCGGCGTTCCTCGCCGCGGCCGCCGTCGGCTTCGTGCTGCACAGCGGCTGGAGCTTCAAGGGGCATGGCAGCCGCGATCCCAGCGGCCGGCAGCACATCAAGTTCCTGCTCGTCCAGGGCTTCGGCATGCTGCTCAACATGGCGTTCACCTGGGTGCTCACCGGCCCGCTGCATCAGGCGACCTCGGTGCCGCTGATTCCGGTGGTGCTCGTCACGCCCTTCGCCACCTTCGCGCTCAACCGCCAATGGGTGTTCGCCTAGTCATGGACAGGATCGTCTATGATCGCATGGCGGCGCACGATTCGACGCACTGGTGGTATCGCGCGCGCCGCGACATCCTCAGCCGTTATCTGACGCGCTACGGCAATCTGCCGAAGCACGCGCGCATCCTCGAAATCGGCTGCGGCACCGGGCACAATCTGCCGATGCTCGGCGCGTTCGGCCACATCGACGCCATCGAGATCGATCCCGCCGCGCGCGATATCGCCAGCGCCCGGCTCGGCAAGCCGGTGGGCGAAGCGCCGCTGCCCGAACTGACCGGGGTCGATCGCGCCGCTTATGATCTGATCGCCGTGCTCGATGTCGTCGAACATATTGATGACGACGTCGCCGCGCTCCGCGCGATGGCCGGCTGCCTGAAGCCTGGCGGCAAGATCCTGATCACCGTGCCCGCTCACCAATGGATGTGGAGCGCGCACGATGTGGTGAACCATCATCACCGCCGTTATTCGAAAAAGACGCTCGCCGCGGCAATCGAGCGCGCGGGGCTGACCCACAACGGGCTGCGCTGGTTCAATTCGCTGCTGTTCCCCGCCGCCGTCGCCGCGCGAATCGCCGGAAGGCTGACGGGCAAGGACGACAGCGACGATTCGCCGCCGGCCAAGCCGCTCAACGCTGCGTTCGAGAAGATATTCGCGCTGGAACGCCACCTCGTCGGCCGCATCCCGCTGCCGCCGGGCCTGTCGATCATCACCCTGGCCTCGCGGGATTGACGGCCGATATCGTCACCCCGGCGGAAGCTGGGATTTCCTGCGGCTGGAGCTCCTTCTATTCAGCCGCTTTCGCTGGTGCATCGTCAATGTCGTGAACAACCTCCTCGGCATTGTAGCCAAGCTTGGCGTGGCTGCGCACCGGCCCGGCGATGTCGGCGACGAGATAGAGCGGCCGCCGCTTCGATTCGACATAGAGCCGGCCGAGATATTCGCCGATCATGCCCAGCACGAACATCTGGATCGCGCTCAGCACCACGACGACGAGCATCGTCGAGGTCCAGCCCGGCACCGGATTGCCGGCGATGAAACCGTAAGCGATGTACACCAGCAGCAGCAGCGATGCGCCCGCGAGCAGCACCGAGGCGTGGCTGGCTAAGCGCAAGGGCGCCGTCGAAAAGCCGGTCACCGCGTCGAACGCGAGGCGCATCATCTTGCCCAGCGGGTAATTGGTTTCCCCCGCGTGGCGCTCGGCCCGGTCATAAGCGAACGGCACCTGGCGGAATCCCACCCAGGCGACCATCCCGCGAATGAAGCGCGCTTGCTCCGGCAGGCTGAGAAACGCATCGAGCGCGCGCCGGCTCATCAGGCGGAAATCGCCGGTATCCAGCGGGATCGGCGTATCGGTCACGCGGTCGAGCACGCGGTAGAAGGCGGCGGCCGTCAGCTTCTTGAAAAAGGTTTCGCCCTCGCGCTTGCGGCGCACGGCATAGACGACATCGGCCTGCTCGGCGGCCATCAGCCCGCGCATCTCGATCAACAGCTCGGGCGGGTCCTGCAGATCGGCGTCGATGATCAATATCTGCTCGCCGGCGCACAGGTCGAGCCCGGCGGTGAGCGCCAGCTGGTGGCCGTGATTGCGCGACAGGTTGATCGCGACGAGCCGGGGATCGCCCGCCGCCAGCCGTTGCATCAGCGCCCAGGTGCCGTCGCGCGAGCCATCGTTGACGAACACCAGCTCATAATCGTCGCCCACCGCCGCGCGCGCCGCCGCCGAGACGCGCGCGTGGAGCATTTCGAGGCAGCCTTCCTCGTTATAGCAGGGGACGACGATCGACAGGGCGGGGCGGTGCATGGCCGCGCTCCTTAGCGTGTCGTCGTCACCGCGTCATCGGGAGATTGCGCGCCGAGCATGGCCAGCGCGCGCTCCCCGTCGCGGGTGATAGTCAGCGCTCGTCCCGCCTCGCGCCGCGCCCAGCCGCGATCGAGCAGGCGCGCCAGCACGGCGGCGCCCAGCGCACCGGCGAGATGGCTCCGGCGCTCGCTCCAGTCGAGGCAGCGGCGGCACAGCGGGCGTCGTCCGCGCTCGATCGTGGCGAGATCCACGCCAAACGCCGCAAAGGCCCGACGTCCCGCCGCGGTCACCACCAGATCGGGGCCATCGGAGAGGTAACCCGCCGCCTGGACGGCGGTGAACAGCGCCACCCCGCGCTCACCCGCCAGGTGATCGTAACATATCCGTGCCGATCGCAGCGCGGGTTCGCGCGGGCCGGTGCGCGCCCGAGCCCCGCCCGTGCGCTGGGCAAGGCCCATCAACCCCTCGATCGCCTGCGCGACATCGGCATCGGCGAGGCGGTGATAACGATGCCGCCCCTGCCGCTCGACGGAAACCAGGCCCCCGTCGGCGAGACGCGCCAGATGCCCGCTTGCCGTCGGCAGCGCGACTCCGGCGACTTGCGCCAGTTCGCTGGCGGTCAGCGCGCGTCCGTCGATCAGCGCCGACAGCATGTTAGCGCGCGCGGGATCGCCGATCAGCGCGGCGACATGGGCGATCATCGGACCTTCCTTCATAGTTCGGGATTAGCCGAAGCATCAACGCCGAGCAATCGGCTACATCGGCCCCCGCAACCAGAAGGGACGCGCCTGATGCTCACCTGCCTCATCCGTTACGAGATCGATCCGTTCAAGGCCGACGCCTTTGCCGAATATGCCCGCAACTGGGGCCAGGCGATTCCGCGCTGCGGCGCCGATCTGATCGGCTATTATGCGCCGCACGAAGGATCGGCGACGCGCGCTTACGCGCTCTACGACGTCGAAAGTCTCGCCGCCTATGAGGCGTATCGCGCGCGGCTGGCCGCCGATCCGCTGGGCCGCGAGAATTTCGCTTTCGCCAGGCGCGAACAATTCATCAGGCGCGAGGAGCGGCTGTTCCTGAAGCGCGTCTCCACGCCGCACGCGGCCTTGGTGATGCCGTGATCGCGGTGATCTTCGAGGTCGAACCGGCGCCGGGCCGGCGCGATGCCTATCTGGCGACGGCGGCGCGGCTGGCGAGCGAGCTCGCCGCGATCGATGGGTTTGTCTCGATCGAGCGGTTCGAAAGCCTGGCGACGCCGGGCAAGCTGCTATCCCTGTCGTTCTGGCGCGACGATGCGGCGGTTGCCGCGTGGCGCAACCGGCCCGCGCATCGCGCGGCGCAGGCGGCAGGGCGCGGCGGCGTCTTCACCGATTATCGGCTGCGCATCGCCGAG
>JBQCEK010000194.1:0-2010 GCA_051960335.1 Sphingomonas sp. | reverse complement strand
CGCTCGCCGGCGATGTAACGCCGGGTCAGCGCGCCCGGGCGGACCACCAGCATCGGCAGCGTTTACCAGATCTTGCCCTCGAAATGGAACACGCCGTGGAGCAGATCGTGCCCGATCGACCCGAGCGTGCGGTGAACGTGGCCGTTCTGCCCGCAGACGTGGCAGAACTCGCCGATCAGCGCGGTGCCGCAATTGAGGCACACGCCCTCGCCATGCGATCCGCTGGGATGCTCGCCGGCGCGAGGTTCGACGCTGCGCCCCATGAAAACGCCCGTGGCGATATCGCCCGCTGCCTCGAATCCCCCAGTCATGGCGCGACGGTAGCTTTTGCGCCCGCAAAGTCATCCATTTTTGGGTTGTGCGCCGCATCGTGATAGACGGGCGGGCATGGCAGACATGATGAAACCCAATCCCGCGACCCTGATTTCCTCCATGGGCGAGCGCGCGCGCGCCGCCGCCCGAACGCTGGCCAGCCTGCCGGCGAACGCCAAGTCGCGCGGCTTGATCGAAGCGGCCGACGCGCTGCGCGACACGACCCCCGCGATCATCGAGGCCAACCAGCGCGATATGGAACGCGCCGCCGCCGCCGGCCTTTCCCCGGCGATGCTCGATCGCCTCCGGCTGGATGAAGCGCGAATCGCCGGCGTCGCCGATGCGGTGGCCGCCGTCGCCGGCCTGCGCGATCCCGTCGGCGCGGTGATCGACGAGACGAAGCGGCCCAACGGCCTGGTGCTGCGCCGCGTGCGCGTGCCGATCGGCGTGATCGGCATCATCTACGAAAGCCGCCCCAACGTGACGGCCGACGCTGCCGCGCTGTGCGTCAAATCGGGCAACGCCGCGATCCTGCGGGGCGGATCCGAAGCAATTGAGAGCAATCGCGCCATCCACGAGGCGATGGTCGCCGGTCTGCAAAAGGCCGGTCTCCCCGCCGATGCCGTGCAGCTGGTGCCGACGACCGACCGCGCGGCGGTGGGCGCGATGCTGACGGCGGCGGGGCTGATCGACATGATCGTGCCGCGCGGCGGCAAGAGCCTGGTCGCGCGCGTTCAGGCCGAGGCGCGCGTGCCGGTGCTCGCGCATCTCGACGGCATCAACCACATCTTCGTCCACGCCTCGGCCGATCCGGCGATGGCGGAGGCGATCGTCGTCAACGCCAAGATGCGCCGCACCGGCGTTTGCGGGGCGATGGAAACGCTGCTGATCGATGCGGACTATCCAGCGGCGCCCGCGCTGCTGAAGGCGCTGGCGGAATCGGGCTGCGCGGTGCGCGGCGACGCGGCCGCGCGCGCGATCGACGATACGATCGCTGAAGCGACGGCCGAGGATTGGGACACCGAATATCTGGAGGCGGTGGCCTCCGTCGCGATGGTCGAGGGCACCGACGGCGCGCTTCGCCATATCGCGGCGCATTCATCCGGCCACACCGATGCGATCGTCGCCCGCGACGAAGCGGCGGCGGACAAGTTCCTGACCTCGGTCGATTCGGCGATCGTGATGTGGAATGCCTCGACCCAGTTCGCCGACGGCGGCGAATTCGGCCTGGGTGCGGAAATCGGCATCGCCACCGGCCGACTGCACGCGCGCGGGCCCGTCGCGCTGGAGGGGCTGACCACCTACAAATGGATCGTGCGCGGCGCCGGGCAGGTGCGCCCGTAAGCCACCTGCTTTTTGCCGTCATTCCCGCGAAAGCCGGGGACCTATCTCCGGCGCAATGATTGCGGGCGACGGTCAAGAGATGGATTCCCGCTTTCGCGGGGATGACGGTGGAATTTTGCGCAAGGCGGTTGTCTGGGCATCTCGCACGTCCCATTTCCCGGATCGAGTGGCGGGGGCCGTTCGACCAAGGGAAATCCCACCATGCGCTACAATCAGCTCGGCCGCACCGGCTTGTTCGTTTCCGAACTGTGCCTCGGCACCATGACCTTCGGCGGCAAAGGCTTTTTCGAATATATGGGCGGCCTGAAACAGGGCGCGGTCGATGGGCTGATCGGCGCGGCGTTCGATGCCGGG
>JBQCEK010000193.1:0-5553 GCA_051960335.1 Sphingomonas sp. | reverse complement strand
CAGATATAAGTACGCGCGACGCCGATTGCAGGATGCGCCGCGTCAGTAGCGGCTGAGCTCGACCCGCAGCCTGCGATAGCCGTGGACGAAGCAGGCGGCGACGCGGGTGGGCTCGCCAACCACGTTGACGCGCATCCGCCGCTTGGCCATTTCCTCCATCAGCGTCGCTATCTGCAGCTCGGCGAGGCGCGCGCCGACGCAGCGGTGAATACCGTGGCCGAACGCCAGATGTCGCCGCGCATTGGGACGATCGACGACGATTCGATCGGCATCATTGCCGAACACGCTCTCGTCGCGATTGGCGGAAAGATACCATAGCGCCAGCTTGTCGCCCGCATGGATCATCTGCCCTTCAAGCTCGTAATCCTGGGTGGCTGTACGCCGCATGTGCGCCAACGGCGTCTGCCAGCGAATGATTTCCTGCGTGGCGTTCGGGATCAGCTCGGGATTCGCTTCCAGCTTCGCGCGCTCCTCCGGGAATTGATCGAGCCCATAGGCCATCGCCGACATCGAGTTGCGCGTCGTATCGTTGCCGCCGACGATCAGCAGGATCAAATTCCCGATGAATTCGAACTGATCCATGTGCGCCATCGCATCCGAATGGATCATCATCGAAATCAGATCGGGCGTCGGCTCCTTATCCACCTTGCTGTTCCACAGATTCTGGAAATAGGCGCCGCATTCGTACATATATTCGAGCCGCTGCTTGCGCAGCTCCTCGGTCTTCACCAGTTCGATATCGCCGGCCCAATCGGACCAGAAGGTCAGCTTGCGGCGGTCCTCCCACGGGAAATCGAACAGGATCGCCAGCATCTGCGTGGTCAGCTCGATCGACACGGTATCGACCCAGTCGAATTCCTTGCCCAAGGGGAGCGAATCGAGAATTTCGGCGGTGCGCCGGCGAATATCGCCGGACATGCGCACCATCTCGCTGGGCGTGAAGGCCGGCGCGACGGTGCGCCGCTGCCCGGTGTGCACCGGCCGATCGCGGGCGATGAACATCGGCATCCGAACGTCCGATCCCTCGATGAAATCGGCGAGCGTGATGCCGCCGGCTTCGGACGAGAAAATCTCCGGCAGCGATTCGACATGGACGATCGGCTTGTAGGTCGAGATCGACCAATAGGCGCCGTAGTCCGAATGCTCGGTGTAATGGACGGGCGATGTCGCGCGCAGCGTGGCGAACGGCGCCTGCCACACGTCGTCGCGGTACAGTTCGGCGCGGCTGACGTCGAGCGGATCGACGGGCCGCGCCTCGATCGTGTCGGTTGCAAGAGTCGCCATCGTGCCTCTCCTTTGCACCAGGCATCTCACCTTGCTGACACTTGTGTCAATAGGTGATTCGTCAGACGACCTCGGATACGCGCTCGGCGACCGCTTCGGCTGCCTTGCGGCCCCGGGAGCGCTTCTTCGGGCTGCCCGATTTCAGCACGCCGCGGCGGAACCAGCGCGCACCGAGCGAGATCATCACCGAGACCCACAGCGCCTGCCACAAGAGCGCGGCGAGATGCGGCCACAGCCCGCCGTCGTTCGCCGCGCGCGCTGCCATCGCGAAAGGCGAGCTCAGCGGAAACACCTCGGCGAAGATCGCCACCCAGCTGCCCGGATTGGCCGCCCCGGCCGAAGCCAGCCCGAACATGCCGATCTGCGTGAAGGTGATCGGCAGCGACAGCATCTGGATTTCGCGAATCGTGGTCGCCTGCGCGCCGATCGTCAGGAACACCGATCCGAGCAGCAGATAGGCCATGGTGAAATAAAGGCAGAACAGGACGACGAACATCGGCCAGCCGACCGCCGGCTGGAGCTCGCGCATCGCCTGCGCCGCGCTGGGCGGCAGGACATGGCCGACCTGCGCGGCGATCGTTCCCCAGAACAGGATGAACAACACCGCCGAGCCGAACATGCCGATCAGCTTGCCGAAGAACACCGATTCGAGCGGCACCGCGGCGGCCAGCACTTCGATCACCTTGTTCGATCGTTCCTCCGCCATCGTGCCGACCGCTTGTCCGGCGAGCAGCAACGTGAGGAAGAACACGCCGAACACCGCCATGAACCCGGCGGCATGCTGCCCCGCCACCGTCGCGCGGGCGCGGGTGATGGATGTCAGCGTGGGCGTGCTGACCGGTGCCGATCCGTCGCGCTGCACGCGCACCGCGCCTTCGGCCAGCGCCGCGAGATATTCGGCGCTGCGCTTGGAGGTGCCGCCATAGAAGATCTGCGGGCGATCGAGCGAACCGGCCATTGCCGCATCGACATCGTGATCGCGCGCGCCGAGCGCCGCACGCGCCTGGCCCTGCGGATCGGCGCCCGGCGCCTCGACCTGAAGCACGGGCGGCATCGAATCCTTGGTGAAGAGCGCGCGCATCGCCTTGTCGGTACGCGTGATCAACGCTGCGTCCGCATCGTTCGCCACGACCACCAGCCGTTCACGATCCGCCGCGCCCGAGGCGACCGACGACGCGCCAAGCCCGCCGATCAGGCTGAACGACGCCATGATCAGCGGCGCGAGCAGGAAAAACAGGAACATCGGCGTCGCCACCGTCGCGATGAAATCGCGCCGCGCGATCGTCAGCGTCTGGCGCACGGCCTTGCGGGACAAGCTCATGCCGGCACCTCCTCGAGCGCGTCGCGCCCGACGATTCTAACGAAGGCCTCGTGCAGGCTGGGCCGTTCGATCGACAGGCCCGATATGCCATAGCCGGCGTCGATCAGCTTGACGAGCAACGCCTCCACGCCGCCGCTCGGCACGGTGAAGCGCCAGCCGTCCTCCACCTCCGCCGCGTCGCCCGGCAGCAAGGCCGCGATGCCTGGATCGGGATGGTGGGGCACGTAGTGCGCCCGCGCCGGCAGCGTGCCGCGCGCATCCGCCACCGTGCCTTCGAACCGACGCTTGCCGCCCGCGATGATCGCCAGCCGATCGCACAGCCGCTCGGCATGCGCCATGACGTGCGTTGAAAAGATCACCGTCGCGCCGCGATCGCGCTCGGCGCGGATCAGCTTTTCCAGCTTTTCCTGATTGACCGGATCGAGCCCCGAAAACGGTTCGTCGAGCACCAGCAGTTCGGGCTGGTGGACGATCGAGCCGAGCAATTGCACGAGCTGCGCCATGCCCTTGGACAGCTTCCTGATCTTCTCGTCGGCGGCATGGCCGAGCCCGGCGTCGTCGAGCATCTGCGCCGCGCGGGCGCGCCCGGTCTTCCAGTCGAGCCCACGCAACGCGCCCATGAAGGCAATCGCTTCCTTCGCCTTCATCGCGGGATAAAGCCCGCGTTCCTCCGGCAGATAGCCGATCCGATCGCTTTCCTCGCGCGGGCGATCGTTGCCGAGGAGCACGCGATCGCCGCCGTCGGGCTCGATAATGCCCAGCAGCATGCGCAGCGTCGTCGTCTTGCCCGCGCCATTGGGGCCGAGCACGCCGTAGATCATGCCCCTGGGCACGACCAGATCGACGCCGTCGACCACGCGGCGGCCGCCGAATTTCTTGACCAGCCCCGATGCGCTGGCTGCCGGCTCCAATGCCACGTCGATTTCCCCTCGCTGACCCTTGCCGCCGTGGTAGCGGGGGACGATGGACGAACACAAGCCACTAGCCGATCGGATTAAGGCGAAGGCGGCCGAGCTTGGCTTCGCCGCCGCGGGCATCGCCGCCGCCGATGCTGCGCCCCGCGCGGCGGAACGGCTGCGCGCCTGGCTGGCCGAGGGTGCGCACGGCGACATGATCTGGATGGAAGCGCGCGCCGATCAGCGCGTCTCGCCGGCCGGCCTGTGGCCGGAGGCGCGATCGGTGATCGCACTGGGCATGAGCTATGCGCCGGCAGGTGATCCACTGGCGCTGGCGGGCGCGCCGGATCGCGGCCGCATTTCGGTCTATGCCCAGGGCGCGGACTATCATGATGTCGTCAAGCGCACGCTCAAGGCGCTGGCGCGGTGGCTGGTCGCGGAGGCCGGCGGCGACGTGAAGGTATTCGTCGATACCGCGCCGGTGATGGAAAAACCGCTGGCCGAGGCCGCCGGGCTCGGCTGGCAGGGCAAGCACACCAACCTCGTCAGCCGCGATTCCGGCAGCTGGCTGTTCCTCGGCGCGATCTACACCACGCTCGATCTCGTGCCGGACGCGCCCGGCCGCGACGCCTGCGGCTCGTGCGACGCCTGCCAGCGCGCCTGCCCGACCGACGCGTTCCCAAAACCCTATCACCTCGATGCCCGACGCTGCATCTCTTACCTGACGATCGAACATGCCGGGCCGATTCCGCCCGAATTTCGCGAGGGACTGGGCAACCGCATCTATGGTTGCGACGATTGCCTGGCCGTCTGCCCGTGGAACAAGTTCGCGCAGGTCGCACATGCCAATCGCGCCTTCGCGCCGCGCGCCGAGCTTACCGCCCCTGCCCTCGCGGACCTCCTCGCGCTCGACGACGCCGGCTTCCGCCAGGTCTTCGCCGGATCGCCGATCAAGCGGATCAAGCGCGACCGCATGGTGCGCAACGCCGCCATCGCCGCCGGCAACAGCGGCGATCCCGCGCTGGCCGAGCCGATCGCGGCGCTGCTCGACGATGACGCGCCGGTGGTGCGCGGCGCGGCGGTGTGGGCGCTGGCGCGACTGGATGTCGAACGGTTTGCCGCCGAACGCGCGAATCGCGCGGCGGCGGAAGAAGACGATGACGTCCGCGCCGAATGGCGACAGAACATATCGGTGAAGTGGAGAAAGTAGCGAGCGTCGCACGGTTTTGCCGCCTCCTGCGCCGGCGAAGCGCTTCGCGGTCGACACGAAGCGTCATGCCGACGACACCCGCGCGACACCGAAGCGACGGACGAGCGACAGTCTGGCGACGGTGCCACGCCTGCGTTGCGTCCGTCGCGCCGCGCTTGCGCGACGCCGACAAATGGCGCTTCCGTGATGCGATGCTGCTTCATCAAGCAGGGTAGATCAGAAGAATTCCAACATTGGAAGAGCCTGGCGCGTCTCACCGCGCCTCGCGTGATGCCGAAGCCTTACTTCACCACGGGCAGATCGATCCGGCTCTGGTTCGGCCCGGACACCGTCACGCTCTGCGTCGCCGCCACGTAATCGGCGGGCTTCGCATCGAAGATGTTGGGCACGAAGGTCTGCGGATTGCGGTCGTAGAGCGGGAACCAGCTCGATTGCACCTGCACCATGATGCGGTGGCCCGGCAGGAAAACGTGGTTCGCATTGGGCAAAGCGAAGGAATAGGTCTCCGGCGTGTTGGCGGGGATCGCGTGCGGCTCGGCAAGGTTCTCGCGGTAGCGGCCGCGGAAGATGTCCAGTGCGATCGCCAGCTGGGACCCGCCCATCGCCTCGTCGCCGGGCACGCGATCGGGATAGACGTCGATCAGCTTGACCACCCAATCGGCGTCCGTCCCGGTGGTCGCGGCGTTCAGGTGGACGACCGGCTGGCCGGCGATCGTCACTGGCTGGGTCAGCACGCCGGTGGTGAAGGTCAGCACGTCGGGCCGCGCGGAGACGGCGCGCTGATCGTCGACCAGCCATTGCCGCCACGTCGAATTGGTGCCCGACCGGCTGACCACCGGGCG
>JBQCEK010000192.1:0-4362 GCA_051960335.1 Sphingomonas sp. | reverse complement strand
ACGACCGCGATCGCCGGCTTTGCGGAGATGATCGAGACGCAGATGCTCGGCCCGGTCGCCGATGCCTATCGCGAGCGAGCGGCGGTGATTCGCGATCACGCGCGCGAACTGCTCGCGGCGATCGACGACCTCGATCTCGCGGCGCGGATCGAAAGCAAGGCGCTCGACCTGCGCGGCGGACGGCTTGCGCTCAAGCCGTTGCTTGCCCGGATCGCGGATGATCTGGCGCCGCTCGCGTCGCTGCGCGGAACGGTTGTTGCTATCGACGACGCCATCGCCGCGCTGGAGATCGCGGGCGATGAGCGGGCGATCGAGCGGCTGATCGGCCGGCTGATGGCGGCCCTGGTCGCCGCTGGTGGCCGGGACGAACGGATCGGGGTGTCCGCAACCCTCGACGAAGACATGATCGCGCTTGAGTTCGATCGTCCGATCGCCCTCGCTTCGCATGAGGAAGAGGCGCTGCTGGCGATCGACGCGGATAGCGACGAACAGGATCAGGGTGCCCCGTTGCTGGGCACCGGATTCGCGCTTCGGCTGGTGCGCAATCTCGCGCTGGAGCTTGGCGGCAGCTTCGCGCTGGGCCAGACGCGCTTGACTTTGCGGCTGCCCGCCGCCGTAACGAGCGATATGGGGCAGGCTTCGATCAACTGACGTGCCGGGGGAATTGCCCTTTGAGCGGTATCGGCCGCCGCCGCCGGGCGTGGCCGATCGGCTCGTCTGGCCCGATGCATTCGGCCAGCGCTTCACGATCATGGTGGATACCGAGGAAGAGTTCGACTGGCAGGCGCCGCTGAACCGCCAGGCGCATGCGACCACGGCAATCGCGGCGCTGCCCGATGCGCACCGGCGGTTCGCCGATCGCGGCGTGCCGTTGACTTATATGATCGATTGGCCCGTCGTCGATTCGCCCGAAGCGGTGGCGGTGCTGGGCCGGCTGATCGAGGACGGTCGATCGGCGATCGGCACGCAGCTTCACCCCTGGGTAAATCCGCCGTTCGAGGAAGAGGTGAATGCCTTCAACAGCTTTCCGGGCAATCTTCCTTTTTCGCTTGAGGCGGCGAAACTCGATCGATTGACGGCAGCCATCACGGCGGCCTTCGGTGCGTCGCCGCGCGCCTATCGCGCCGGGCGCTATGGCATCGGACCGGCGACGATCCGGCTGCTCGCCGAGCGTGGGTATCGAATCGATAGCTCGATGCGCGCGCGCTATGATTATTCGCCTGGAGGCGGACCGGATTTTTCGGCGATCGGCAATCACGCTTTTCGCACGGGCCCGGGCGGCGCGATCGTCGAGCTGCCGCTGACGACGGTCTTCACCGGCGCGGCCCGACGAGGTGGCGAGGGGCTGTATCGCGCGCTCGGCGCCATCCCTCATGGGCGAGGGCTGATGGCGCGTATCGGCTTGCTGTCGCGGATCGCGTTGACGCCGGAAGACATGCCGGTCGCCGATGCGCTGGAGGCGGTGCGGATCGCCGTTGGCGAAGGCGTGCAGCTGCTCAATTTCTCCTTTCATTCGCCATCGGTGGCCGCCGGCCATACGCCTTATGTTCGCGATGCGGCGGATCTTGCCGCGTTCTTCGGCTGGTGGGATCAGGTGTTGACGCTGCTCGATCGGCTGGGCGTGGCGCCGGCGTCGCTTGACGATCTGCTTGGCGCGATCGACGCAGCGCTTGCCAGCGAGCGCGGCGCTGCCTAACCGTGCGCCCGCGTGGGCCTGTAGCTCAATTGGTTAGAGCTGGCCGCTCATAACGGCTAGGTTGCGGGTTCAAGTCCTGCCGGGCCCACCACTGGCGTTCTTCGCGGTTGCTTATCGGCGGCGCCGCGGGCAAAGCGAGCCAAGTCGGGGAGTGGCGCAGCCTGGTAGCGCATCTGGTTTGGGACCAGAGGGTCGCAGGTTCGAATCCTGTCTCCCCGACCATCCGTCTCAATGAAAATCGCGCGAACGCGGCAGCACGCGAACGTCGCGGGGATGGCCGCCGTTTGGGGCATGACGACCACGCGGATGTTGCGGATGAAGGAATTCGTCGGCGCGCGACAAGGTGATTTGCGGCCGGCCACGATCGGTGAGGTGATCCAGCATATCGGTGCGATCGATGATCCGCGTCGCCATCAGATGAATGACACCCTCCCGGCTTTTCTGGACACGCCCCTCGGCGAGCATCAGCCGAGCGCTCATCACCGCGCGGCGATAGCGTTCGAACTGGCGCGCCCACAGCACGATGTTGGTGATGCCGGTTTCGTCCTCGATGGTGATGAAGATCGCATTGCCCTTGCCCGGGCGCTGGCGCACCAGCACCACGCCGGCGGTGCGGACGAAGGCGTCGTTCTTCAGCGCGCTCGTTGCGGCGCAGCTCGCAATGCCTTCGGCGCGGAGCGTGTCGCGCAGGAAGGTCATCGGGTGATCCTTCAGCGACAGCCGCGTCGTCTGATAATCGGTGACGACATGCTCGGCCTGCGACATCGCGGGGAGCGCGGCATCGGGCTCGTCGCCCAATTCGCGCGCGCGGGCGGCGGCGAACAACGGCAACTCGGCAGAGGGCGTGCGGCGGACTTCCCACAAGGCGCCGCGACGATCGAGGTCCAGCGAGCGGAAAGCATCGGCATCGGCGAGCAGCCGAAGCGCGCGCGGGGGAAGCGCGGCGCGGCGGGCGAGGCTTTCGATCGTGTCGAACGGGGCGGTGGCGCGGGCCGCGGCAATGGCGCTTCCCCAAGCCTCGCGAAAGCCGTCGATCTGGCGAAAGCCGAGACGGAGCGCCGGGACGTCCTCTATCTCGATGCCATTGTCCCAGGTGCTGGCGTTGATGTCGATTTCCCGCACCTCGACGCCATGCTCACGCGCGTCGCGGACGATCTGCGCGGGGGCGTAGAAGCCCATCGGCTGCGAATTGAGCAGCGCGGCGGCGAACACCGCGGGCTGGTGGCATTTGATCCACGCCGAGACATAGACCAGCCGCGCGAACGACAGCGCATGGCTTTCGGGAAAGCCGTAGCTGCCGAACCCCTCGATCTGCTTGAAACAGCGCTCGGCAAAATCGCGCTCGTAACCGCGGCGGACCATGCCCTCGACCATTTTCGCCGCGAACTTATCCATGCCGCCGACTTGGCGAAACGTAGCCATCGACCGGCGCAACTGATTGGCTTCGGCGTCACTGAAGTCGGCGGCGACGATCGCCAGTTTCATGGCCTGTTCCTGAAAAAGCGGCACGCCATAGGTTGCGCCGAGCAGTTTCTTCAACTCGTCGGGATCATGCGGCGGCTTGGGGGAGGGAAATTCCACATCCTCGATTTTTGCCCTTCGCCGCAGATAGGGATGCACCATATCGCCCTGAATCGGGCCTGGGCGAACGATCGCGACTTGAACCGTCAGATCATAGAGATTTTTGGGCTTGAGGCGCGGCAGCATGTTGATCTGCGCCCGGCTTTCCACTTGGAACACTCCGATGCTGTCACCCTTTTGCAGCATCGCATACACCGCCTCGTCATCGGACTTGAGATCGAGTTCGAGTTCGAGATTATGATCACCAAGCCCGTGCGCGCGCATCAGATCATAGCTTTTGCGGATGCAGGTCAGCATGCCGAGCGCGAGCACATCCACCTTCATCAGCTTCAAGGCGTCGATATCGTCCTTGTCCCATTCGATGAAGGTGCGATCGGGCATCGCGCCATTATGGATCGGCACGGTCTCGTCGAGCCGATCATGGGTCAGGACGAATCCGCCGACATGCTGGGACAGGTGGCGGGGAAATTCGAGCAGTTGTTCGACCAGGCCTTTCAGTCGCTGCATCGCGGGATCGGCGAGGCTGAAGCCGGTTTCGTGGAAGCGTTTCTCCTCCATCTGGCTGGCGTAGCTGCCCCATACGGTGCTGCGGATCGCAGCGGTGACATCTTCGGAAAAACCGAGCACCTTGCCGACTTCGCGAACCGCGCTGCGCGGACGATAGTGGATCACCGTCGCCGCGATACCGGCGCGTTCGCGGCCGTAGCGGCGATAAATATATTGCATCACTTCCTCGCGGCGCTCGTGCTCGAAATCGACGTCGATATCGGGCGGCTCGTTGCGATCGGTCGAGATGAAGCGTGAGAACAGCAGATCGTGTTGCAGCGGATCGATCGAGGTGACGCCGAGCAGGAAGCAGACGATCGAATTGGCCGCCGATCCGCGTCCCTGGCACAGGATTGGCGGCTTCTGCGCGCGCGCGAAATTGACGAGATCGTGGACGGTCAGAAAGTAATAGGCATAGCCCATCTGGCGGATCAGAGTGAATTCCTCGGCGAGGAGCTTGGTGATCTTTTCCGGGAGCACGTTGCCGTAGCGCGCATGCGCGGCATCAGTGACGATATGTTCCAGCCAATCCTGCGGAT
>JBQCEK010000191.1:0-6936 GCA_051960335.1 Sphingomonas sp. | reverse complement strand
CGCTTCGCCTTGGAGCGCTAGAGCAGATCGGAAGGGTTGTAGTCCCGCGAACGCTCGATCGGCCGCATCGCGCATTGCATGCGCTGCTCCGGCGCGATCAGCGGCGCCGCGACAAGATCGCGGCGGCGACCTTTCCTCGTTGGGAACTCGCGCCTGTGTTCGACGCGCCCGACGAGATGCGCAAGCTGCGCATCGCGAATGCCCTCATACACGCGCTTGCTCGGCTGGGACATGACTGCCATGTCGGCGGCGCACAGGAGCCGAGCTTCATTGCCAAGATCGGCGACCAGCAGGTACGGATCAAAATCGGGTTCCCCGACGAAACGGGATCGATGCACCGCCGCCACGGCGATGCGCTTCCAGCGCCATCCAAAAAGCCTCTGCGGATCGACCTATCTCCTAGCCTCCCAGACGGATTTCCACGCTCCTGGGAAGACACAGAAACCAAGATCGAATCCCGACTAGCCGATATCGCCGCGGCAGTCGTCGCCGCTGGAGAGGCACGATACCGGCTCGGCATCAGAGAACGCCTCGACCATCAAGCGCGAATGAAAGAGTGGCAGGCAGAACGTCGCCGTGAGGCGCTCGCCAAGCGCAACAAGGAGCGTTTGGCAGCATTACACCGCAGCGCCGAGCTGTTGCGGACAGCTCAGGACCTCCGCACCTTGATCGGGTCGGTTACCATCGCGGTCGAGGCCGGGCGTCGCGATCTCGACCCGACCGCGCTTGCGGCGTGGAAGCAATGGGCAGCGGCAGAAGCCGATCGAATAGACCCGGTGCTTTCAGGGCAGGTGGATGAGCACCTAATCGCGCGGCTAACCGATGACTGAGACCGCCAAAAGGAGAGGCGACGAAGGAAAACGACAACGCCGCGCGTCGCTGCTCAGGCGCACATCCGTGAGCGCTGATCGTTCATTTCCAGCCGACGCTTGGCCAGACGATCGACTTTGCGGAGAGCCTCACGCATGTCGCCGTTTCCGAACTGCGCCTGGACCGCGGCAGCGATCGCGCGTTCCTGCTCGCGATCGAAAGCTTCGACCGGATCTTCTTCCATGCCGATTTTCATGGGTGGCTCCTTCTCAGGTCTGTCTCTCATACAACGCACCACGCGTAAAGATCATCCCTGGCCGCGCTGGAAAGCAGCGGCCATCAGGGCAATCATGCGAGGCATGGCGCGGACGGTATCGACCGTCTGAACCTGACGATTGCCGGGATCGCGGCGGAAGCGGCCGACGCGGTTGCTCGATACGGCCACCACCCCCCAGATCATCTGGTCCGGCCCCAGCCGCACAGGAATAGCTGCCATGGACCGATACCGGTCTGCATCGTACTCGCGCTGCTTGTCCTGGGGTACAGGATAGTCCTCTGCTACCTGGGGACCGCCAGCGCGCCGCCGCCCATCACGCAGAGGATATTAATGCCAGCTTGGAAGCGACGAGCCCGACGCACCCACGCCAATCCTGTTGCCATCAATTCGTTGCGTTGTTCACGCAGCGCCGCGCGTTCTTGCCCCATGGTCCCTCCCGTCCGCCGCTTCCCTAGCTTCGGCGGTATCAGTCTTTCTGATCCGATCGCTCTCTGGCTTCTGCGGACAACTCGAACAAAAAGTTGCCCAGTCCTGCATGAGCAGTCTTCTCTTCTCAAGGAAGTCGGTGCGGCGATACGCCGCCTCGACTTTATTGGCGACGGTGTGCGCCAGCGCGGCTTCGGCAACCTCTCCTGGATAGCTGGTGCGTTCGGCAACCCAGTCGCGAAACGCGGACCGAAAGCCATGAACCGTGACGCCCAGATCCATGTCGCGAAGGATTTTGAGCAGCGTCATGTCGGACATCGGTCTTTTCACGTTCTGACCGGGAAAGACGAGATCACTCGCCCCCACGCGGAACTGCTGAGCGCGCGACAGCGCGTCGATTGCCGCTGCCGACAAGGGAACGACATGGACACGCCCCATTTTCATTCGCTCGGCCGGAACGGTCCAGAGCTGCTTGTCGAGATCGAACTCGGACCACGTCGCCCCGCGAACCTCGCCCGACCGGGCTGCCGTCAGAATCAAAACCTCAAGTGCCACCCGACCGACCGATACGCGGCGGCGAAGTTCGGCGACAAAGCCTGGAACGTCGACATAGGCCATTGCCGCGAAGTGACCGTCTTTCTTCGGCTGCCGCGGCAACCCCTTCGAAATCGATCGCATCGGTGCCTCGGTGGCACGAAAGCCCTTGGCACACGACCAATCCAGAACGGCGGCGATACGCTGGCGGACCCGCCGCGCGGTTTCGGGTTTGCTCAGCCAAATGGGCGCTAGCACGTCGCGGATGGCGGGCCCTTCGATCTCGTTTCCCGGCACATCGCCGATCGATGGGAAGGCGTAGGTCTCAAGGGTGGTGAGCCACTGCTTTTGATGTTTGCCGTTCTTCCAGCCTTCTTGGTGTTCTGCGTGAACCGCCTTTGCTGCTTCGCGGAAAGAGGGGATGACCAGCCGCTCCTGCCGACGTTCGGCAACCGGGTCGATGCCCTGGGCAATCTTCTTCCTGATGATGGACGCCGCTTCGCGAGCGTCGGCCAAGGATACAGATTTTAGCGATCCCAAACCGATGTCGCGGCGGCGCCCCCCGGATTGCACTCGCAGAAACCAACGTCCCGACCCTTTGCCGTTCATTTCCAGAAAAAGTCCGTCGCCGTCCGAATGACGCCCGGCTTCGCTCAAAGCTCGAATCTTTGTTGCCGTAAGCCTTCCCACCGTCGCTCTCCAATTTTACCCCACACTTTACCCCACACTTTTGTGGGGATGGTGTCGGATGTCCTGAAATCGAGCGGGATCAGAAAGCCGCAGATTTCTCGCGGTTTTTAGCGGTTTTTAGCGGATTTGGGGAGGCCTAAAAAGGACCAAAATGGCGGAGCGGGAGGGATTCGAACCCTCGATACGGTTTTGCCGTATACTCACTTTCCAGGCGAGCGCCTTCGACCACTCGGCCACCGCTCCGCATGCCTTGGAAGCGGCCGACTAGCGGCTGTCTGCGCCGACGGCAAGCGTGACGATTGCGCTGGCAGCGATCGGCTGCCAAGCTTGGCGCCATGCTGATCCCGATCCTCGCCCTGCTCGCTGCCGCCCAGGCCGCGCCGGCGCCCGCCCCCACCGATCCCATCGCCGCCGATTGGCGCTCGATTCCCGGCGATCAGATCCTGGTGATGACGCTGGCGGGCGATCGCACCGTGGTGATCCGGCTCGCGCCGGGCTATGCGCCCGAACATGTCCGCAATGTCGATGCGCTGGCGCTCGCGCATTGGTGGGATGGCACCAGCGTTTACCGCGTCCAGGAGAACTGGGTGACGCAGTGGGGCGACGAAACCGAGAAGAAGCCGATGCCCGCCGGAGTCGCCCAGCGGCCGGCGGCAGAGTTCGACATCGCCGCGTTCGATCCGGCCGTGCGCATGAGCCGCGCCGATCCCTATTCAACCGCATCGGGCATCACCGCAGACGGCTGGCCGGTCGCGACCAACGGCACGGCCGCGTGGCTCGCGCATTGCTACGGCACCGTCGGCGTGGCGCGGGATGCGTCGCCGGACACCGGCACTGGATCGGAGCTGTTCACCCCGATCGGCCAGTCCGCGCGGCGGCTCGATCGCAACTACACGATCGTCGGCCGCGTGATCGAAGGGATGCAGTATCTATCGGCCCTGCCGCGCAGCGATGCCGAGATGGGCATGTATGCCACCGCCGCGGAGCGCACGCCGATCCTGTCGGCGCGGCTGGCGAGCGACATGCCCGCCGCCGCACGGCCGCATTTCCAATATCGCGCCGCCGATAATCCGCGCTTCGCCGCGATGGTCCGGGCGAAGGAAAATCCCCAGCCGCCGATGGTATCGTTGGGCGGCGCCGAAGTCTGCGACATCCCCCTGCCGACGCGGCGGACGCCGGCCGGCTGAGGCTTATTTGCCGACCCAGTCGGCCACTTCGCCGGCAACCTGATTGGCCGCCTGGTTGATCGCCGTGCCCACCGCGCCGGCCTCGATCTCGGTCACCGGCACGCGGGCCTCGAAGCGGCGCTTCTCGACCGAATCGGCGCCGCTCCGAAGCAATGCCGCATCATAAGTGACGACCGCCTCATGCGTGGCCGCATCGACGCCGAAATTGCGCAGCTCGCCCGACAGAATCGTGCCGGGATCGACTCGCCCCTGGCTGCCGCCGAGCACGACCCAATCGGTCTTCGCGGTGATCGTATCGGACACCAGCCGCGCGAACAGCCGCGCCGGCGGCTCCACCCACTGCGCATCCTTCACATAAGCGACGGAGGTATCGCTCGCCTGCACCGGCACACGCTGCACCGCCAGTTCCTGCGGCACGGCGGGCACGTTGACCGTCATCGTATGGCCGGCTGTCGCGGTTTCGGTCTGGCCGACCGGCGCTGGCGTCGCGGCCGTCAGCGTCAACAGCGAAGGCGGCGGCTTCGCACCGAAGCTGAGGCACCCGGAAAGCCCGATGGCGGGCAGCAGCGCGAACAGAACGAGCGTTTTTTTCATGGGACCGCGCCTCATTTCTTGCCCTTGTAATCGGGCAGCTTCTGCGGGCCGAGAATCGAGCTCGCGCCGCCCTGGTTGATCTTTTCCGACACCTCAGACAGCGATTGCGACATATCGCGCAGGTTGCGGATCAGCTCGTTGACGTTGGGAATGGTCTGTTTCGAGAACGCCTGCAGCCCCGGCCGCGCATCAGTGATCGCGGCGTTGAGCGTATCGGTGCTCTGCTTGGCGGATTTGATCGCCTCATTGAGGTTGTTGACCGCCGGCTTCACATCCTCGGAAAGCACGCCATTGGTGGTCTGTGCGAGATCGCCGATCTGTTGCGCGGCGTTGCCCGCCTGCTGGATCGCGATCCGCGTCTGCGCCAGCGTCGCGGCGATTTCAGGGCCGCGATCGGCCAGCGCATCGGTCAGCCGGTTGGTGTTGGCTAGAATGCCGGCGATCGACGCCTGGTTCTTGTCGCCCAGCAGGATGGTCAGCCGCTCGGTCAGCGCCGAAAGCCGCTCGAGCAGCTGCGGCGCCGAATTGAGAATCGCGCCGATCCCGCCGACCTTGGTCGGGATCACCGGCACGCCGTAAGGGCATTCCCGCTCGGGATTGACGTCGGGGCAAACAATCGGGGGCGATCCCTTCGCGCCGCCGTCGAGCTGGATCGTGCTGGTGCCGGTGAAGCTGCCCTGGATCGTCGCCGTCGTGCCTTGCAGGATCGGCGTATCGGGATCGAGCTCGACGCGAACACGCACGAACTGAGGATCGGGCTTCCAAAGCTGGATTTCCTTCACCTGGCCCGAGGGCACGCCCGAATAGGCGACCGCCGACCCCTTGGCGAGGCCATCGACCGATTGCTTGAAGAAGATGTCATACGCCTTCTCCTGCGCACTGCCGAGCCGCGCCAGCCAGACGGTGAACAGCGCCAGCACCAGCAGGAGGATCAGCACCACGGCGCCGACGAGGACATGATTCGAACGCGTTTCCATCAGCTTCTCGCCCCTGCCCCGTCGCGTTGCCGGTCCCGCTCCAGAGTGGCGGTGGCGGCGCGGCCGCGTGGGCCGTTGAAATATTCCTGGATCCACGGGTGATCCATGGCCAGCAGTTCGTCGATCGTGCCGACGCCGATCACCTTCTTGTCGGCGAGCACCGCCACGCGGTCGCAGATCGCGTAGAGCGTGTCGAGATCGTGCGTGATCAGAAAAACCGTCAATCCCAAGGTTTTCTGAAGCGATTGGGTCAGCTCGTCAAAGGCCGCCGCGCCGATCGGATCGAGGCCGGCGGTCGGCTCGTCGAGGAACAGCAGATCGGGATCGAGCGCCAAAGCGCGCGCGAGGCCGGCGCGCTTCTTCATGCCGCCGGAAAGCTCGGCGGGGAATTTCGGCCCGGCATCGGCGGGGAGGCCGCTCATCACCACCTTGTAGGCGGCGATCTGATCGAGCAGCCCCTGATCGAGCGCGGGATAGAATTCGCGCAGCGGCACCTGCACATTTTCAGCGACGGTCAGCGTCGAGAACAAGGCGCCGCCCTGAAACAGCACGCCCCAGCGCTTGCGAATTTCGATCGCGTCGGTTTCCTCGCGGCCGATCGTCGATTCGCCGAACACGGTGATCTCGCCCTCATCGATCGGCTGCAGGCCGACGATCGCGCGCATCAACACCGACTTGCCGGTGCCCGATCCGCCGACCACGCCAAGAATCTCGCCCCGGCGCACGTCCAGATCGAGCCCGTCGTGGATCACCTGCTCGCCAAAGCTCGTCTTCAGCCCGCGCACGCTGATGATCGGCGCGTCGTCGTCGCGGCGCGCCATCAGATCCACCCGATCCAGGTGAAGAACACCGCGAAGAACGCGTCGAGCACGATCACCAGAAAGATCGCCTGCACCACCGCCGCGGTGGTGCGCATGCCGACCTGCTCGGCATCGCTTTCGACAAGCATGCCCTGGAAGCAGCCGGCGATGCCGATAATCGCGCCGAACACCGGCGCCTTGACCAGCCCGACATACAGATCGGTGATCGGCACGACTTCCCGGATCCGCTCGACAAAGGTGACGGGCGGAATGCCCAGCGATACCCAGCACAGCAGGCAACCGCCGAGTATTGCAACGATCGACGAATAGAAGCCAAGCAAAGGCATCAGGATCACCGCGGCGAGCGTGCGTGGCAGCACCAGTGCCTCCATCGGCGAAACGCCGATCGTGCGCATCGCGTCTATCTCTTCGGTCAGCTTCATCGTGCCGAGCTGGGCGGCGAACGCCGATCCCGATCGGCCGGCGACCATAATCGCGGTCATCAGCACGCCCAGTTCGCGCAACGTGATTCGCCCGACCAGGTTGATCGTGAAGGCTTCCGCGCCGAACTGGCGAAGCTGCACCGCGCCCTGCTGGGCGATGACGATGCCGATCAGGAAGCTCATCAGCCCGATAATGGC
>JBQCEK010000190.1:0-5902 GCA_051960335.1 Sphingomonas sp. | reverse complement strand
CACGAGCGATGCTGCCGGGATCGTGGCATAGGCTGTCTTGGTGACGCGAGTGAAACGATCAATCAGCCGGCCCGATACGAGCATGCTGGCGCTCATAGCGATCGCCACGACCAGCGCGTACCAGACCGCGATTTCATCCAGCGTCATGCCTTTCTCGCGCATCAGGAACAGGGCGGTGAAATTGCCGAGCCCGTAAGTGATGAACTGGGTCGCCCCGCTGCCCAGCGCCGCAAGCATAAGGGTGGGGTTCGAAAAGAAAGCCGTGCAGGTTTCCCAGAAGCCCGATTTCTCCGCTCGGGCGGACGGGGCGTCGAAGGCGCCGCGCTCGGGCTCACGAACCACGAGCCGCAGAACGAACGCCACGACCAAGCCGAACACCCCAATCGCGATAAAGGCGGTACGCCAGTCGAACGCGGCAGCGATCGAGGCGCCGAACGCGATCCCCACGGCCGCGCCGATGGGGGGGCCAAGATTGTATATGCCGAATGCGATGCCGCGCTTGCCTGGCGGAAAGCTGTCGGTGATGATCGCATAGGATGGGGGTACCCCGCCCGCCTCCCCGAACCCGACCGTCATCCGCGCCGCGACGAGCTGCCCGTAGCTGGCGGCGAGCCCGCACGCCGCCGTCGCAAGGCTCCAGATCGCGCACGCGGCGGTGAGCACGCCGACACGGTTGGTGCGATCCGCGAACCAGGCGATCGGGATAGCGATGAAGCAATAGAACAGCGCAAAGTAGAGACCGCCGATCAGCCCTAATTGGCCATCGCTGATGTGAAGCGAATCCTGGATCGGCTTGGCGAGGATGCCGAAGAGCGAGCGATCGAGGAAGTTGAGCACATAGACGCCGCATAGGGTGCAGAGGACGACCCAGCCGCGGGCCGAAATGGCCGGGGCGGTGTCGGCGTCCAGCGGCGCTTCGGCGAACGGGGCCGCGCCTGGATGTTCGACATTCATGCGCGGATCGTCGTTCGATGCCCGTTACGGACATCGCAAATGCCGGCTGCCATAACCCGATCATCCTCGCCTGTTATTTTATACGGTTACCATGATCCCGCCACGCTCGGCGGTCAAGGACATTCACTCACGTTATCGTGAATATACTAAAATCCACCGGTGATGGTTGCCACCGCACGCCTGTTTGCGTGCAACCAACTGAAACGAATCGCCAAAATCGTCTATCCTCCAAGCAACCTGGAGCCCAAGTCGCGCTCACCGCCGGTGATAATCGCTGCTTGCACGGGGACGGTCGAATACCCTCCCCGGCCTCGCTGCCATCACGCCTTCCCGATGATGGCGGCAAAGTGCGCCGCGCTGGGCTTAGGTGTGCGCTTGAACGTCGCTCGGTCGACCGCGACCAGGCCGAAGCGCTGGCTATAGCCCTGCGTCCATTCAAAGTTGTCGAGTAGCGACCAATAAAGATAGCTGTGCACTGGGATGCCGTCGGCGATGCACTGGCGCACCTCGGCGATGCAGGCGTCGAGCCAAGCCACGCGGCGGCTGTCGTCGTCGGTGGCGATGCCACTTTCGGTGACGTAGATCGGCTTGCTGGTCTTGCGAGCGGCGAGCCGAATGGTCTCGCCCAGCGCTTGCGGATAATATTCGTAGCCCGCCGCAGTGATCTCGGCACCGCTGGGCGGCGCGACGGGCCCCTTCGCGTCGAATCGCAGCCGCGTATAAGTCTGCACGCCGACGAAATCGCTTGCGTTCACCGCTTCCCACCAATTGCCGTAGAGCATCGCCTCCATGGCGGGCGCTATGCTGTCCGGTCCGACCGGCTCGATCGCCTGCGTGGTGAGCGTAACACCGACCGGAAAATCGCCCGGCCCCGCCTTGATCGCCTGATACGCCTTTGCATGCGCGGCGAGCAGCTGCGGATCGACGCGGTCCGGGTCGGCAAACAAGAGGGAGGAAAAACGCGGCGAGTTGGTCGCCCGCGCGGCCGCCGCAATCATCGCCTTGCGCGCGGCGACGTGCTCGGGCGTCGCAGTCGTCGCCAGCGTTTTGACCAGTAGCGAGATGTTGGCCTCATTGAACGGGGCCGCCATGCCGACCTGGTCGCCAAGCGCGCGCGTCACGCGTTCGCAATAGCGCGCGAATAGATCGGGGCTGTCGGACATTTCCCAGCCGCCGCGCATGGCAAACCAGCGCGGAACCGTGAAATGGTTATAGGAGAGCACCGGCAGTAATCCGCGCGCGCGGCACGCAGCGAGGACGCGCTTATAGTGATCAAGCTCGGCGTTGGAGAAGGCGCCCGGCTCAGGTTCGATCCGTGCCCATTCGATGCCAAAACGATAGCAGTTGAAACCGAGCGATTGGGCGATCGCGAAATCCTGCTCGTAGCGGTTGTAGCTGTCGCACGCGTCACCCGAGGGGTTCTTGTAGACCGTCTCGGGCAAATTCTCGAGCAGCCAGCTGTCCGAATTAACGTCGTTGCCCTCACTCTGGTGCGCGGAAATCGCCGCGCCCCACAGAAACCCCGAGGGCATCGGTCGGCCAGCCCCGCGCGCGGGCGGCACGCCGATAGCGCTCGCTGCCGCAAGGCCCACCAGCACCTCTCGTCGCGTCGCCGTCATGGACGTCTCTCTGGCCTGCGTTGCTGCGCCTCGCGGCAGATCGCCTTGAACCCGGCGGCCATGAAGGTCGCCATGTGTCGGCGAATAGACTCGAAGTCGTCCGACGAGCACAGCCCGTGCGACAGTTCGTCTAGCCGCCCGGTGCGGGCCATGTTGTGAGTCATCGCGCCCGACAAGAAATGATAGCCCCAATGAAGCGTTTCTTCGTCGCAGTCGGGCATCGCCTTCCTGAGAAGGTCGATCAGCGCAACCACAACGGGATTGAAGTAATTTGTCATTTTCTCAGCGCCCCAGCCGGCGGCACTGTTAGCCTGCGCAGCGATCTTGCCGAACGATGCCCAATACGTCTCGTTCTCGATCTGGACGTTAAGATCAGCGTCAATCCAGGCGTGCAGCGCGCCCTCCACCGTCACCGCGTCGCCGACTTCGGCGGCATAGCAGCGCATCGCCTCGAGCCGATTTCGGACCGACAGCGGCGCTTTGCGCGCCCAGACTGCCTCATAGATGCTTTCCTTGCCGTTGAAGTGATAGTGGATCAGCGTCGAACTCACCCCCACGCGCTTGGCGACATCCTTCAACGTGACGCCGTGAAAGCCGTATTCGGCAAATAGCTGCTCGGCGGCATCGAGGATGCGCTCGATCGAGGCTTCGCGCACGCGCGCCTTGTGGTTTCGGTGTTTCGGGCGTGCAGTTCTCTCGGTGTCGATTTCGTTCATCGCATGAGGGTGCCGTGGCCCCGCCAAAGCGTCAACAACGCTACTCGGCGTCGTCTCGACAAGGGCGCCAACGTGATCGCCTGCCCTACTCATCGTGCCACGCCCCCTATGCTGCAATTCTGTCGCGACCGTTTGATGCGCAGCGAAGAAGCGGCCTGTCAATATTGACTGTGGCATTAGTCAGTATTGACAGCTGCCTCCGCCGGTGCGATCCTTTGTGAACCGGATCGATGCGCCCAAGACGCGCGGCCGGTCGAGGGAGGGGATTATGAAGACCAGGCTGATTGGTTCGTCGTCGCTCATCGCACTCGCGCTTTTGGCATTTCCGGCAGCCGCAAAGACCCGGCCGCAGCGCAACCCGACGTCATCCGCGGGCCCGCGAGACCAGACCCAAAGAGCGGACGAAGCCCCCATTGCCACGAGCAACGAAGACATCATCGTCACCGCGACGCGGCGCAAGGAATCGCTGCAGGACGTCCCGCTCAGCGTCACTGCCTTCACCCAAGCTCAGCTCACCCAGAAAGGCATCGTTGGGTTCGAAGGGATCGCGCGGGAAACACCCGGCGTTGTGCTCGATCACCGCAGCGACAACAATCTCAGCATCACCACGCGCGGCATTTCGACCAACGGCTATCAAGCTGGCTTGCAGAGTACGACGACGGTCTATCTCGACGACCTACCGCTCACGACAATCGGCAATTCAGTGACGCTCGATCCCAACCTGTTCGATGTCGAGCGCGTCGAGTTCTTGCGCGGGCCGCAGGGGACGCTGTTCGGTTCGGGCTCGCTGTCGGGCGCGTTGCGCATTCTCACTCGCAGTCCCGATCTCAATAGCTTCGACGATTCCGCGCTCGCCGACATCGGCGTCACCCCTAACGGCGGTGGGGTGCGGCAGCGCTATAACGCGATGGTCAATGTGCCGCTGGCGCACGACACGCTCGGTCTGCGCGTCGTCGGCTTCTATCGGCATGAGGACGGGTATATCGACAATGTCGGGCTGGGTATCAAGAACTCCAATACGCTGAACGATTGGGGCGGCCGCGCCATTGTGCTGTGGAAGCCAACCGACCGGCTAAGCGTGCGGCTTATGGCGCTTTACGAGAACAGCCATCCCGACGACGCCTCCCTGGTCACGCCATCGCTAGGCCATCGCAAACGGTACACCACCATCCCGGACCTCTATACGTCGAAGACCCAGCTCTACAACGCGACGATCGACTATCAGCTCAACGGTGCGCACCTCACGAGTTCGTCGAGCTACGGCCATCAGGACGGGCAATTCAACGTCGATCTGAGCGGCACCTTCGCGCTGGCGCTGCCCTTCTATCTGTTCGATCACGGCATCTGGAAAACATTCGTCCAGGAAACACGGCTGGTGTCCGATCCGGGGGGCAAGTTCGACTGGACGATCGGCGGCTATTATCTGCACCGAAACGAGTGGCTCGACGGTCGCGAAACATCGACGCCGGCCTATCTGGCAGCGCACGGCATAACCGGACTGCCTGCCGACGCCACCTTCTACAAATTCGGCAGTGATCTGCGCGAATATGAGCTCGCTGGCTTCGGCGAGCTGACCTATCATTTCACCGATAAGCTCTCGGCCACCGGTGGCTTACGTTACGGAAAATATGGCGGCACGCTGGATACCGCGCCGGGCTACAACTCGCTCTATTTTGCTTATGCCCTCGGCGGCTTTTCCGGGCCCCTCGCGCTGACGCCCAACGGGGCATCGACCAAACACTATCCGTCGGCGGCAAAAGCGTCGTGGAAAGCGAGCCTCAGCTACAAGCCCTCCTCGAGTGTGACGACCTATTTCACCGTGTCGACCGGCTACCGCACCCCGGTCTATAATTCCCGCGCCGGCAGCGTCAGCACGGTCGACCCCACCGATGTGGTCATTCCCGCCGGCGCAGGATCCGACACGCTGACCAATTACGAGCTTGGGTTGAAGGGGCGCTGGCTCGGCGGCAAGCTGACCGCCAATCTTGCAGCCTATTATATCGATTGGCGCAACATACAGGTGCAGGCGAACCGCCAGTCCGATTCCGTGCAGTTCGCGACCAATATCGACGGCGCAACCAGCAAGGGGCTGGAAGCCGAAATCACGCTCACGCCTGCGCATGGTCTGACATTCGGCCTCAACGGCGCGCTCAATCGCGCCAAGGTGACCGACTTGACGGCCGAGCAGGCGGCGATCTCCGGCGCCGTGAAGGGCGCACGGCTCGCCTCCCCACACCTGCAGGGATCATTTTTCGGAAGCTACAATTATGCGCTGCCCGGCGGCGCCAGCGGATTCACCAGCTTCCAGGTGGAACATGTCAGCGCCTTCCCCAACGGCTTTCCCAACACTCCGGGCAAGCCAACCGTCCCCAATCCGCTAATCGGCGATTCAGACACCTATACGAACATCAATCTGCAAACCGGTGTCCATATCGAAAAGCTTTCCGTGACCTTTTACATGGAGAACGTCGCCAATACGCGCGCCATCACCTACATCCACCCCGAGGCGTTCACCTACAGCCGTTATGCGATCCTTCGACCCCGGACCTTCGGTGTGCGTTTGGGCTGGAACCTCTGATCGTGCGAGCCAATCGAGCCGCTTTGGCATTAATG
>JBQCEK010000189.1:0-5845 GCA_051960335.1 Sphingomonas sp. | reverse complement strand
GTCCTGAGCGGCCAGGCGGCATCGACCGACGGACGCCTGAGCTACGAGAAATACAAGGCGTGGAACGTCTTCGCCAAGGCGCAGATACCGGTTGGACCCGACGTCAAGCTCATATTGCTCGGTACCTATAACGCCAACGACTTCCATCAGCCCGACAACGACGGCGAGACGCTCGATCAGGTCGCGCTGTACGGCAAGAATTTCTCGCTAAACAACGATCCGCGATCGCAGGATTATTGGCACTACAATTACACGACCAAGACGACTGATTTCGAGATCGCCAAGCTCGATGCCAACTTGTCTGATCACGCGACGTTCGAAAACATTGCCTACACCTATAGCTACGACAATGAGACGCTGAGCGGCGCCGACGCCACGCTTGCCGGCCGTCCGGACGAACTCGCCGCCGACATCGTTTATCTGACGCCGTCCTACGGAAAGAGCGGTACCAAGAGCTTCGGCGTGCCAGGCTACACCAAGACCAACAAATATCGCGTCGGCGGCGATATCGTGAAGACCAGGTTTGATTTCGGATTTGGCACGCTGACCGCGGGCGCGTGGCTCGAATATGCCGACACCTATCGTCAGCAGCGCGATGTCAACCTCGTCACCGGCGGACCGAACTATACTGAAAAGGCGGTGAAGGACGCGGCCACCGGCGCGACGCTGCCGACCCCGGCCAACATCCGTTTCGATCAGAATTCGGATACCAATCAGGCCGAGGAATTTGTAGAGTTCGAACTCCGCCCGCTGCCCGGATTGAAGATCACTCCCGGCTACAAGCACATGGATTTCACGCGCCGGATCGACGCCGCCTACAACCAGACGACGCGCATTCCGCAGACGGTGACCAGCACTTACACGGCGGATCTGCCATTCCTCACCGTCAATTACGTGCTCAACGATCGTCTCGCCCTCTACGGCCAGTTCGCCAAGGGCTTTCTCGCGCCGCCGCTCAAGGCGCTCTATGTGCTCGATCCCAGCCTGTCGGACCTCAGCCCGGAGAAGTCGACCAACTATCAGGGCTGCTTCGTCTATCACGGCAGCCACCTCAGCCTCGATGCGGATTACTACCACATCGATTTCTCGAACAAGTTCACCTCGGTCACCTCGCCCGTGCCGGGGGAGGGCAAGATCTTCATCAACGAAGGCGCCGTCACCTATAAGGGCTTCGAAGGCCAGGTTACCTACGCCTTCAACAACGGCCTCGCTCTGTTCGCCAACGGCTCGCAGAACTACGCCAAGACGCGGAATCCGGGGGAACCGCACACCCAAGTCCCCGAAGCGTCGTTCTGGACCGCAGCCGGCGGCGTGCTGTTCAAGCACGGGCCCATCCGGCTCTCACTGATCGACAAGGTGCTCGGACCCCAGTATGCCGATGATGGCGAGCCCGCCGCCTATCGCATCCCGACCTACAGCATGACGAATGTCTCGGCGCGGTATCGGCTCGGCAAGGTCGAACTCGGCGTCGAGGTCAGCGACCTGTTCGACTCGCGGTCGATCACCGACATCGCGCCCGGCAGCGCACCCGAGTTCGATCAATATTATTTTCAGCCCGGCCGCGCTGTCGCCGGCGACATCACCATTCATCTGTGAGGAGGTTACCATGACCGTCCGACACGTCAGTCGCCGCGGTGCAATCCAGTTCTTCGGTGCGGCGGGCGTCGCTGCGCTGACCTCCCTGGATGCGTTACTGGCTCGCGAACCGAGCGACGGAGCTTTGACTTTTCTCGGCGTCGGCGACTGGGGGCGCCATGGACGCAATCACCAAAGCGACGTCGCCGAACAGATGGCCCGCGCCGCCGACCGTGTCGGCGCGCGGTTCGTCATCTCGGTCGGCGACAATTTCTATGAAAACGGCGTTTGCAGCATCGACGATCGGGCCTGGCAGACCTCGTTTGAGCGGATTTACGCCGCGCGATCGCTTCAGGTGCCGTGGCGCGCCACGCTCGGCAATCACGACTATATCGGCAGCGTCCAGGCGCAGATCGACTATTCGGCAAAGAGCCGGCGCTGGCATCTGCCGGCGCGATGGTACGATTTCACCGAACGCGCGCCCGACGGCGCCACAGCCCATTTCTTCGTCATCGACACATCGCCGATGATCGAGAAATATTATGAGGACGGCGCGAAAAAGGTGAAGGTCGGCGACCAGCGGGTCAACGTTCCCGTCCAGATTGCGTGGCTGGATCGAGCACTGGCCCGGTCGACTGCGGACTGGAAAATCGTGATCGGGCATCACCCGATCTATACCGGCAAGGCCGATGAGTCTGACGCCGCCCAAGTCGAGGCCGAGCACCGGCACGGCGGCAATCCCGAGTTGATCGCCGCGATCGATCCATTGATCCAGCATCACCGCGTGGCGCTGTATCTCAACGGCCACGATCACGATCTACAGCACGTCGTCCACGGCGACACCCATTACATCTGCACCGGCGCCGGTTCGTTGACCGACGAACGCTGCTTCTTGGGCGAAAGCGACTTCTGTTCGTTGGAATCGGGCTTCGTCACCTGCCGCCTCGATCGTCTGCGGTTGCGAGTCACATATATCGATGATCGTGGCAGGCAACTTGACGTCGTGGATATTCCTTCGCGGATACAGCCTGTCACATAGCGGCTGGAATCCCCAATATGGTGCGTTCCTACCGGTTCGGACTCGTTTCTTGGCAAAATCACGGGCGCGATATTCCGTCGGCTTCCGGCTTACTGGACGAATCTGATCGCTTCGACACTTATGTCGCGTCCGAATTCCGGAAGCTGCGTTACCGCTGGCCATCCAAACGCAATTCCGCGCCGGCAGACTGGACGGATGTCCGCTTGCGCGGTTTTCTAGGGGTGACTGAGCCGCCGAGATTGGGGCGCGGAGCTGGCCTCGCTGATTTACATGAACCTACGGTAGCTTCCAGCGAGCCCTTTGGGTAGCCCATCCGGGGACCGAGATGCGGACCCGCTGCGGCTGGTGCCGCCCGCCATGATCGCGAAAACTGACCTTGGGCAACGTCGTCTCCTTGTGTCTCCGCGGCCGGTCGCTCGCAGCGTCGGAGTTGGTCGCGCATTATACCCATTGTGTGCCGACTTCAGGATGAACGGACGGCAGCTTCCGGGTGTAGCAATTTGGGGAGCGAACGGCTGATCATGGGGCGCTAATCAGCCCTTTGCGCGGTCTTGCCGTGCACCTGGACCTATCCAAACCTTAGGGCGAGGACTTGTTTAGTCTCCGCCGGCCTAAAGATACTTCGCGCTCAAGCCTTGCGCATAGGGCTACGTAATAGTCGCGGAGGAAATCCTCGTCATCGTCACCGTCGGGCATTCCTGCCTTGCGGCGGATCGAGGCGGCGACCAGCGTCATCGTATCGTGGTTCTGGCGGCGGAGAACATCTTCCAGGGTCTGCAATTCGTAAATGCCGTAGAGACGCAGCGCCGCGTCGCTGAAATGTCGCCGTGGCACCTCAGCACGCGGTGCTGCCAGGTCCGCGGCGAGTGGTGCGCGAACATTATGCACCACCCAGGTGCCCGCGAGCAGATCGCCGACGCGCAAGCGATCTCGGTTGAACAATGGGAACAGCGCGAAGATGCCGGTCCAAGCGAGCATGAACAGCTTCATGAAGGCGTCTCCCGAGCTTACTGCAACCGCGGTGAGCGGCAGAAAGATCTCGATCTCGCGCATCGCGTTACGCACGATCACCGCGCCACCGGTCAGTCGCGCGCCGTCGCGCGCGACGCCGCGCAAGCCGAGCAACCGCTTGCCCGGCGTCGCCCCGCGGCCGCCGATCTCGAACAGCGTGAACCAGCCGTTGCGCAGAATGAAGAAGCCGAGCAGCCAGATCACCGTCGCGGCGTCGCCCGAGCCGCTCTTGCCCGCCTCATAGTCGATGAACGCGATCAGCAGCGTGACGAGCACCAGCGCCACGACGAGGATCACCGCGTCGATCATGAACGCCGCCGCACGCTCGCCCGCGCCGCCGAGATCGAGCTGGAGATCGACGCCTTCTGGCGTAACGAAACTGCGCCGCATCGATCGCGGCGCGCGGAGGCGACGCCTAAATACGGCCATCACGGCCCCGCGGCAGATAATAATAGACTAGCCAGCCGAGGAAGGCTGCGCCGCCGATCGCGTAACGCTGCCAATCGACCGTGACCGTCTGGCGCCCGATCCCTTCGAGCAATCCGGCGACGAGCAGCATCAGCACCACGCCGGCCATCGCCACCCCGGCATTGCGCCCCGCCGATACCGCCGAATCGAGCCGCGACGCGCGCCCGGGAAAGGCGATTGCGAGGCCGATGCGGAAGCCCGCCGCCCCCGCCAGAGTGATCGCGAACAGCTCGGTGGTGCCGTGGATCATAATCCAGCCGAGGAACGGCATCGCCAGGCCTTTGGCGGCATAGACGCGCAGCAACGCGCCGAGCATCAGCCCGTTATAGACGAGCAGCAGCGCGCTCGGCACCGCGAAGGCGAAACCCAAGGCAAACGCGAACAACGCGATCTGCGCATTGTGCGTGAACAGGGCGGTGGCGAAGGTCGCCAGCGGGTCCTTATCGCTGCCGTGATAGAGCACGGTGCGCAACGTCTCGGCCGAAGCGCTGGGGTCGCGGCCCTCGGCGAGCGCGTCGGGGATGATGCCGTAAAACCAGCTCGGATCGTGCGCGACGAGCAGATAGGCGACGAGTGCCCCCGCGATCGTCAGCAGCGCGGCGACCACGGTCTCGCGCCACAGCGCCGCGACCGCATCGGGCCAGCCGCGGACAAAGAACGCCTTGATCTGCGAGCCTGCGCTCGCCGGCACGCCGTAGATCTGGAAATAGGCGCGCGTGCACAATTGCTCGAGATAGGCCACCAGTGCGCGATCGAGCGATGTCTCGCGCGCCACCGACAGCGACGACAAGGCCGAGCGATAGAGCAGCGGCAACGCGAGCAGGTCGTCGTCGTCCAGCGCGCGCACCGAGCGGCGCTCGATCGTCGCGACGATACGGTCGAGCCGCTCCCAATCGGCCTCGTGCGCGGCGCGGAAGCGGCTGGCGTTGACCGGCGGCGCGGTGTCGAAGACGGTGCTCACAGCAGATTCCGCCGCTTGATGTCGAGATAGCCCGCGACCAGCGCCTCGCCGACCTCGTTATGCCCCGCCTCGATGACGTGCGCGCCCATGTGGCGCAGCCGCGTCAACACCAGCAGCCGCTCGCGCAGCAGCGCCGCCGCGGTCACCGCGCGGGTGACGTCCTCGGGCGTATCGGGGCGGCGGCCGGCGAGGTCGTCGAGTTCGTCGTCACGCAGCACGACGACGAGCAGCAGGTGCGTGCGCAACAGCCGCTGCGCGGCGCGGACGAGGAATTCGGCCGAGGTGAGATCGGTGAATTCGGTGAACAAAACGATCATCGAGCGCCGCGTGAGCCGCGCGGCGAGCGAGGTCAGCGCAAAGGTGTAATTGGTCTCCTCGCCCGAATAGTCGATCCGCGCAGCGAGCCGTCGCAGCTCGGCAAAGGCGCGCGTGCCGGTGATTAGCCCGCTCGCCAGCCGCGGACGCGAATCGAAGCTGTCGAGCGCAACGCGGTCGCCCAGCTTCAAGGCGACCCAGGCGTTGAGCAGCATTGCCGAGACGGCGCGGTCGATCCGTGGCAGCCCGGCGACTGGCTCGCACATCTGCCGCCCGGCATCGACCGCGAAGACGATCTGGCTGTTGCGCTCGGTGCGGAATTCCTTGGCGTGGAGCTTGCCGGGGCGCGCCGCCTGTTTCCAGTCGATCGCGCGGCGATCCATCCCCGTCTGATATTCGACCAGCGCCTCGAAATCCGCGCCGTCGCCGCGCTCGATCTGCGCCATCAGCCCCTGCAGCGCGTGGCGTTCGAAGAT